>DAOVLS010000198.1 GCA_030631125.1 Planctomycetales bacterium | reverse complement strand
TTGTCAGTACCGCGAACCAGATAAAAACAGCAGTTCTTGCCAGCGGTCCGGCAATGGCGTTGTCAGGGGTTGCCTTGGCTGCTGGAAGCGACGGGTCCGGTGCTAATGCCACGTTGGTCCCTACAAATCTCGCTCCTCCGATAGGCGTTCCCTTGCTGACACTGGACGGCGAGTTTGTTGACTTGGACGGTATGGGGGCATCGCCCGATGATGTGCTGATAACGAGAAGTAGTACAGTTGTTGTTACAGGTCATACGTTGTACCAAACAGCCGAGGACATTCGGTTGTCGAACTTCACTGTCAAGCAAACTGGCACATTATCCTATGCATTAGTTCTTGCCGCGATTGACAATTCCGCTTCAGAGTATCGCTACATTCGCAACTATGGCGTTAATGACAGAATAGGCGCGGGCGAAGGCTCAATTGCAGGTCTTTGGGAGTTCTGCGAAGGGGGCAATTTTAGTTGGCGGATGGCTATAAATGGCATCATGTCGGCAACGATGCGATATTGTACTGCTGGGACAAACTCGTTCGGCGGAGATGCAAGCGGCATAGATGTAGGTGGCACGTTCGACCATTGTACCGGCGGGGAAGAATCGTTCGGGGGTTGTACTGCTGTTGGTGGTGCTTGCAGCGGGACATTTTATGACTGCATCGGTGGAGACCGAAGTTTCGCAACAAAAAAGGAATTCAGCGGTAAGGCGTATCGCTGTCAGGGTGGTGCGGATTGTTTTGCAGGCTATGTTAGCGGAGGAGCCGGTGCAGTATTCAGTGGCTATGCAGAAGATTGTGTAGCGACTGGAAGGTCGTTTGGTGGTGGCAATACTGCCAGCATAAACTCCGGTCGACTCGTCAGATGTCGTTGCACGGCCATGCCTAAACCGATGCACCTGACTGGTGCTGCGATAGAGGATTGCGTTCTTGAGGTTACGGCGACTGGCGAACATTGTCTGATGCTGAATGATAGCCTTTGCAAAATTCTCAAATCTATTCTCCTGGTGCTTCAAGGCGGAACGGGTATTCCGGTAAATGCCGCTGCCGGTCAAGACGTTGTTGTCGCTCATTGCCTGATGAACAACGCCACGAACGACGCTGATGGCCTTGGTGCCAACGCTCACAATTTTATCGGCACGCCAGGCAACGTCATAGACGACGACATGGATATTTGATGGAAGACGTAATCAAAACCAAAGAGCACCTGGAGTACCTGGTCGGCAAGATATTCGGCAGGTTCTGGACCAAAGGATTTCGCATGATCGATTCGAGGTACGTGAGGCGGCAGAATGGCTGACGGATACCGAATATATCGAGGTGTCGGCGGAGTCGAATCAATCGACTACGCGACGCCTGTCGGGACAGTTCCGGCGGGCACCGGATCGAAGGCGCTCGTCGGCCTCGGCCACGTCGCCGATGTCGAATACTGGTACGGCATCCGCGCCGTCAGCGACAGCGGCGTAGAGGAGAGCGGGACCGCTGCAATCGTCCGCGTGATGGTCGATTCGCTCGGCAACCTTGTCGGCCCGCCGCCCAATGCGATTAACTCGGCGTGGGCCGAGGCCGTCGCGGGCGGCAAGATCAGGCTGCACGCATACTACAAGGCTCGCGGCGCGGCGGCTGCCGCCACCGGCGTTCAGGTCGCATTAGTAACGGCGGGCGTGCCCGACTGGTCAAGCCCGCTTCAGACGATCTCCGTCGCCGGTACGAAACGGATAAACGTCGTCCTGGACGATACGTTCACCGACGGCCAGACAGTACGCCTGGCGATCCGGGCGGTCACGGCTGCGGGCGTCGGCGGGAAGGCCCGACACCTCAATCCGGTAGTGGCCGATTCGTCGGCGCCTGCGGAGATCGGATACGCAGAAGGGGTGCAGATATGACGACAGACCGGAATACCGGATTACCGGATCGCCGACGTGTTCCCATCGAGCCTGGCTACGACGGCCCGCCCGCGCCGCTGCCGAATACGCCGACGCCGCAGAACGCCCCTGCTTTCTGGGCGAAGATAACAGGCTGCACCGCCGCCGATTCGCCTGCACAGAACCGATGGAAGTACGCCTGGAGCGAGGTCGAAAAAACATCGGCGGGTTACGGCGGATGGACCGTCAAGAGCGGCGGGCGAAGCGGAACTACATCGACCGACCCGGCCCGCAACACCATCGAGGACATAAACACCGGGGCGGACGCCCACACGGAAGGAAACGGCGTCGATCCCGCGAATCTCGATACCGCCAGTTACACCTTCACGATGATGCCCTGCACAACGAACAATCCCGTCGTGATGCACGAAGTCGGATTCGCGGTCGGCTCTACGGCATACACGGAGTACTGGTTCAGTTACGAAAACGGCGTTTGTGGGAGTTGCGATTAATGCCGGGGATATTTCATCAAGCCGGATGCTGCTGCGGGCCTTGCGTTGATTGTGCGGGTTACTCACAACAGAATAACGCCGTTGTTTCGATTTCAGGGAGTTGCGGCGGCGGAAATTGTAACGCCGGAGGTTCGTACACCCCGATTATTTTCGGCGAGAGTAGTGATTGGTGCTCGTGGAAGTGGAGGCTGGGCGCTCCTACTTGGACGCAATACTTACATGTGGTATATGACAAAATACTGGCTCGGTGGCTTTCTCGCATTTACTACCGTAGTGATAATTATGTTTTTTACGGGGGGTCTATAACTTTCAATAGTATTCCTAATTTTTTGGACGTTTCCGGATTGGTATCGTGTGATAAAAATACCAGCAAACTCACAGGTACGTTTAGTTTGCCGGGACTCAATTCTCCGCTATATGGTCTTTGTTTTGGTTGTACTGCGCACGTGACGATATGATTTTCTTCGAGACAAATCACTGCAAGAGTCAGAGGCACTGCCAAACCTACCATGACCTCGAAGGCGGGCGCGAGTGGCGAACGCTGAAAACTTTAAGGAGACTCACCATGAAAAGAGCACTGTTTTTACTGGCGACGGGCTTCTGGCTACTGGCTGCTATGCTGCTTGCCGGCTGCGCCGTCAACGACGCCACGATCGAGGGCCACGACTTCCTCGACGCCGGCCTGGCGAACATCCGAGCCGGGATCGACGAATACCACGCCGACGATCTCGAACGGATGCGCGACGTGCGGAAGCGGCTGACGGTCGCCTTCGTCGCCGACGTGGTGGCGGCGGCGGGTGATAAGGCAAAGACGTCCAAGAAGACCGAGGATTTTCTCGCGTATATGGAGAAGGCCGAGGTCGCCGAGTCCGTCGAGGCCAGACGCCACCGCAACCTGATCAACACGCTGCGGGCGCTGGCGGAAGTCAACGGCTCGCTGCGGGACCTGGTGGCGATCCGCAAGGGCTGGAGTTCGGAACTGACCGAGTACATGAACAAACTCAGAAAGAAGGTGGAAAATGAGCGGACCAATTGACCCTGTAACGAGCCTCATCAAAGCGTTGGGAAAAACGCCCGGAGCGCCGACAGCGGCGCAGCCGGCAGAACCATCGGACCGGCTTTCCGAAGCGGCCAAGTCGATCCCCACGCGGGCAGACACAGCCGTTACCGACCTGCTGGATTCGCCGGAATTGCAGGCGTTCCGCAGGGCCTACATCGACGGCGTGGTCGAGGCCAATGTAATCAACCAGGTGCTCGACCTTCTCAAGGGCGTGCTGGTGGCCAAGGGCTTCATCGTCGGGTGAAAATTCAGTAACGCGATGTAACGTTACGTAACATGGCCGAAGCGCATTCGTGCGCATACGCAAGGAGACTTGAAAAATGTTCAACAGTAGAAAATTCGTCCTGACGCTCATCGGCGTCGGCATGGTCCTGTTTATCGGAATCGGCTCGGCGCTGCTGAAAAAGTACGCCGATCTGGACGTCGGTGAGATCGCCAAGTGGGCGATGATCACCGTCATGTCGGGCGTGGGCGTCGGCAGCGGCGCAATCGCCTACGAAGACGCAGGCAAGGCCAAGGCCGCAGCGAAGACTCAGTAAAGACAATATCGGGCGCGGTCGGACGGTAGTCGCTACTGACCGACAACGCTGGTCAGGCTGCAGCCTGACCAACCTTTTACACGCCCGGTATCGACCAGTTATCAAGGTGTTAATCGGTAGTCGCAGGAACGGTATTGATTAGTGAACAGTCCAGTGAGATGGCCTGGCGGAAAAAGCCGCCTGGCCGATACGATTGTCTCGTACCTCGGCGAGCACGTCGCGTACGTGGAACCTTGCTGCGGGGGAGCGTGGGTGTTCTGGCGGAAGCCGCGAGAGATGTCGAAGTCGGAAATCCTCAACGACGCCGACGGCGAACTGATCAACTTCTATTACGAACTGCACAAACGCGGCAAGCGGCTGTTGGCGGAAGTGGACGCCATGCCATACAGCCGTGGCCTGTTCAGCCGGATGCTGGCGGAGCGGCCACGAAGCCGGTTCCGGCGGGCGGTTCGGTTCTGGTACCTGGACCGCGTGGCGTTCGGTGCAAAGCAGCGAGGAGCCAGTTACGGAGTGAAGGTGACCGGCAGGACTTACGTTCTGCCCAATCGCGTCTTGGCGGGGCTAGACGAAATTATCGAGCGGATGCGGGGTGTGGCGTTCGAGTCGGTCGATGTGGTGAGGCTTCTGGCGCTCTACGATCGGCGGACCACGTTGTTCTATCTCGATCCGCCTTACTACGGATTGAGCCAAGCGTACGCATGTCAGTTCGGCGAGTCGGATCACGCGAGGTTGGCGACGTCGCTGCGGGCGATCAAGGGGTCGTTCCTCTTGTCTTACAACGATTGCCGGGAAGTGCGGCGGTTGTATCGTGGGCTGCACCTGAAACAGTTGACGACACGTTACACGATCGGCAGCAACGCCCGGAGCGCGGCGGCTGGATCGGTGGGCAAGGAATTATTGATAAGCAATCGTCCATTGCGACGACGCAAAATGGAATATAGCGAGTCGGTTCTATCCGGCCCGAAAACGCGAAATTGAAAGTGGTGTGAATCATTGTTAGCCGACGGCATGACAAGGGTTTGCGCTTGTAGTCTGCGCCGTCGGCTTTTGTGTTTTCCCACTTTGCTTTCCCACTTTGCTTTCATTTTTCCCACTTTGCTTTTCACGCTGAACTGCCCAGCCTGCCGTGAGCGAAGTCGAACGGAGCGCCATTGTGGATTGCGGATTCCTCGGTATTCCGGTTAATCAGTTGACTGGTTGACTGGTTCATCTGTTTTTCTTTTCCAAGTCCCAAGTCCCTAGACCCAAGTCCCTGTCCGTTCTCTATATTATCTTTTCCGTTCGCGTTTGCGCGCGCAAACGCGAACAGAAAACGGATTGCGTCGTCGTAAGTCCTTGGTGGCCTTAGGAAAAGTTTTTTTATTTTT
>DAOVLS010000009.1 GCA_030631125.1 Planctomycetales bacterium | reverse complement strand
GCGTGCTTGTTTTTACCGGTTAGCGAGAGTATAAGAAAGAAAATGCGAACTGACGTTCTGGAATCCCAAACGCCAGCCCGCATGTTTATTGGTCAAAATGAACTCGATAACCGAATTCTTATGGCCTATGGGATGATTGTGAAAAAAACACTCAAGTCAAGGCCAAAAATCCGTATCGCATTCTCGGCGATGGGACAGTCGAGATCACGCTGACCAGAGGCAAAACCGCGCTGATAGATGAGTGTGATCTGCCGCTGATAGCAGGGTATCGTTGGCAAGCGGCTTGGAATCTAGGGCGTTACTGGAGAGCGACAACCGCTGTCCGTGAACACGGGGAAGCCACAACCCTTTTGATGGCTTGCATTGTGTCAGGTGGGACGGGTAGCCATGAAATCAATCACAAGAACGACGATACGCTGGATTGCAGGCGTAGCAATCTCCGTGCTTGTTCACATACGCAGGCCAGCCAGAACCGGAAAATACGCAAACACAGCAGTCTATACAAGGGGGTTTCGTGGGATAAAAAACGCCAAAAGTGGAAAGTGGGGATTCGTATATCAGGCAGGCTTAAATATATTGGCCGCTTTGGGGATGAAGCGGCGGCGGCGCAGGCCTACGACGAGCAGGCCCGAAAACATTTCGGCGAATTCGCACGCCTGAATCTTCCCGATCAGCGAATGAGGGAGGCATCGTGAACGTACGCCATTCATCCGCATACGAAAAGTTGGCTGTCGAAGCGGGCGAACGCTCGGACATCAAGAAACCGACGGCCGAATCGGTCGCCTCCGACAATCACGCCGTGCAGTTGAGAGATGCCTTGTGGAGTGACTACGAGCGCCAACTGCGGGATGCGAAAACCTACACGCTGGAGACGATTCGGGAATGGCTTGCCGAGCAGAATTCGCAGACCTCGCTTTCGGGCGTACACCGCGATCGGCGGGCTTTGCTGGACCGCGAACGCCTGACGACGCTGGCGGCAGATAGGGCCAGGGCGGTAATCGAGGCCGCCACAGAATCGGGCGAGCATGATTTTCTAAAGGGCGGGCGGCTGATTGCGGGGCAGTTACTTTTTGACGCATTGGGCAATCTGTCCAGCGAGTCGTTGGACGGCATGACGCCGCCCCAGATACTCCGCATGGTCGATACCCTCGGCCTGCTCAGTAAAGCCCACGCCGAAACTGACCTGATCCGTGCGAAACTGGACGAACTCCAACGCAAATTCGACGAAGCGGTCGATGCCGCGAAGGCCAAACGGGCGGGCGGTGAACTGACCGCCGAGGACCTGGCTGAAGCAAAGGAAGCAATCTTTGGGAAAGTCGCTTAGTAAACTTGGCAGGATAATCACGCTGCTGACCTACCAGTTGGCACTGTTCGCCGACACCTCGCGCGTCGTGGTCGGCTGCTGGTGCCGTCAGGCGGGTAAGGACTTTACCACCGCCTGCAAGGCCGTTACCCATGCACTGGAAACCGGACAGGACTGGTACATCGTCTCACTGACGCAACGCCAGGCGGACGCCACTTTCGCCAAGTGCAAAAAGATCGCCGAGGCGTACAAACGAATACTGAAACTCAAGGCACAGATTCGATATTCCGACCGTGATTACGTCGAATACGACCGGTGGATAGATCAAAACTTCCGCTGCACCGCCCGGACGATCTACTTACCCGGCGGCGGAACCGTTACCTCACTTCCGGGCCGCGACCCGGACACGCTCGCGGGGCTGACAGGTAACGTAATCTTCACGGAATTCGGCCTGTTCCCCAACGGTGGCTACGACCATTGGCGAGTGGTCTTCCCACTGACCACTCGCGGCTACCAGGTAATCGTGATCTCCACGCCGCGAGGCAAGAACACGAAGTTCTTTGAACTGGTCAACAACCCCGACCTCTACGGCGTTCACTTCGTCGATATTTTCCGCGCTGTCGCCGAAGGGCTGTCGCTTACCGACAACAACGGCAAGCCGACCACGATTGAAGCATTCAAGAAACTCTACGGCGACGAGATCGGCTGGCGCCGCGAATACCTTTGCGAGTTCACCGGCGATCTGGAAGCACTGATCAAGTGGGGCCAACTGGTGGCAGCCGGACAGGCCGGGGCCGATATGCCATTCGACCTGCTCCGCGTTACCGGCGAGAGCGGCTACGAAAGCGGCTTTTTCAAGCGACTCGCCGAGATCGAAGGCCGCGCCGAAATGGGCTGGGACGTTGCACGCAAACCGACCGGGGACATATCGAGCCTGTGGGTCAACGCCGCACGGGTCAACCGGCCCAAGCACCTGCGGTGCCTGGTGGTGATGAGGGGAGTATCCTTCGCGCTCCAGCGGACGATCATCACCGAGGCGATGAGCACGAAATCGACCAACGTCGGATGCGGCGACGCCACCGGCCTCGGTATGGACTCGAACGAAACGCTCAATACGAAATACGGCGACCGCTGGGGCCAGCACACATTCAGTTCCAAAGGCAAGCGCGAGATCGGCTCGGTACTGGCTACGACGTTCGACGACAACGACCAGATCATCCCGCCGACCGACGGTGAGCACAAATTCATCGCCACCGACCTTTACGCAGTCCAGAAGGAATCAGCCGGCGAAAATTTGAGGCTCGTGGAAACGGAAAATCCGCTACTGCCCGAAAGCCACTGCGACATCGCATACTCGGCGGGACTGGCGCAAAAGGCGGGACAGATAGTATTCGCACAGCCGCATTGTTCGATGATGGATTGATTTGAAGACAGGGACTAGGGACTTGGGACTTGGGAATAGCACAGAAAAATTTTGACCAGGCGTGCGTGAACGCAATGGTGGCGTCCGAAAAGGACATGTCGCTGAACGCCGCAGCCCAGGCGTTTCTTCGCGGCACCGATGTCGGCTCGAGCGCGTCGATGGGCGGACCGTCCAATTCGTTCAAGCAATCGCTCTGGGTCAATGTCTGCATATCCGCGATCTCCACGAACACAGCCCGCGTATCGATGCGATTGAGCCGTGGTGAAGCCACCGGTACCCGAAACGTCTTCGGCCTCAAACACGTCCGCTGGGGCGCCCCGCATCTGCGAACAGTCAACCGTTCGACCAAGGGGTACCTGAAGGCGAACGAAGGAGAAATCGTCGAATCCGGCGACCTGTATCAACTGCTCGAACGGCCCAATCCCGAACAGACCTGGAATGAATTTATCGAGGCGTCGGTCGGGCTGATGTACTGCTGCGGTCGCGTACACTGGCTCTTCGACGAGATGGCAGGCCCGCGTCCGCTCACGCTGCGGATCATCGCAGGAAGCGCGACCGAGCCTATGACCGATAAATCCGGTCGAACCGAGCGACTCGTCGGCTGGAAATTCCGAGGACCGCACGGTCGCACCGACACCCTCCTGCTCGACGAATGCCTGACGCTGCACCTGTTCAACCCGGACGATCCGCACGCGGGTCTCGCGCCGCGAGTGCCCGCGAAACTGGCGATTGTCAGCGACTACAACGCAAGCCTCTACAACGCCGCGATGTTCGGCAATTCGGCAGAGCCTGGCGGGTACCTCAAGACCGAAGCGACGTTCAACCCTGAACAGGATGAGCAGGTGCGAACCACCTGGAACCAGCGGCATCGCGGCGCGGCCAAGGCCAAGGGCACGGCGTTTCTGTGGGGCGGCGTGGACTGGAAATCAGTCGCTTCGACGATGGCCGAAATGCAGTTCATCGAAGGCAAAAAGATGAGCCGCGAAGAGATATGCGCCGCCTACCGCGTTCCGCCCACGGTGGCGGGTTTCTTCGGCACTTCCGGCGATTCGTCCGCGTACACGGACAACGAGTTGAAACGCTTCTGGCAGGACACCGAAGCGCCCCTGCTGGACAAGATCGCCGAAGCGATAAACGTGCACCTCGCCAGCCGGTTCACCGGCAACCTGGAAGTGTGGGCCGACGTCGAAGACGTTCCGATTTTCCAGGAACTCCGCCGCGCCCAGATAGACGCCGTCAAGGACATGCACGCACTCGGTGTGCCGCTGGCCGATCTGAACGTATGGGCGAACCTCGGCCTGCCCGACCAGCCGCAGCATCACGTCGGCTTCCTGCCGATGAACGTCATTCCCGTTGACCAGGCGATGAGCGGAAACATTCTTCCGCCGCTGGATGAGGGGCCGGAAGAACAGGGACTAGGCACTGGGGACTTGGGACTAGGCAAAAGCGACAAACCCCCGGCACTGCCGGGGGATAAAACCCAAGACCCAAGTCCCAAGTCCCTGATCCCTAAAGCGGTCGCAGACCGCTTGTGGCAATCGTGGCAGGCGTCGTTTGCGCCCCTGGCGAAACGCGGCGCCGCAATGTTGACGAACCACTACGCCGCACAGGGCCGGAAGATTACAACACTGCTGCGGGAATTAATTCCCGACAGCGGTCAGCCTTCGGCGGTCAGCGATCAGCAAATCGAAAATCAAAAATCAAAAATCAAAAATCAGGAAATAATTGCTCGAATCCTTGTGGATGTTTTCGGCGACGCCGATGAACGTAAGAAATTCAGCGTCCGCTGCCACCGCATCAAGATCGAAGCGAACGAACTGGGCGTTCGGCAATCGCTCACCGAGGCCGGATTGACCGGCGAAACAGCCGAAGCGACGCTCCAGTCCACGCTGCATAACCCGCGAATCATCGCCGCCGTGAAGAGTGACTCGGTACGCATCGCCGGGCAGATAAACGATTCCACGCGGCAATACCTCCGGCGGCAACTCGTCGCGGGCATGGAGGCGGGCGAGACCACGATCCAACTGGCCGATCGCGTGCAGGGTGTTATGCAGTCGAGTCGGGGCTCGGCCCTGCGAATATCACGGAACACCGTAGCCCAAAGCCTCAGTCGTGCCCGGCACGAAGGACGACTGGCGGGCGGAATAACACACGAAGTATGGCTGCATTCGCGGGGGCCGGGCGAACGGCGTGAGTCCCACGTCGCCGCCGAGGCCAGGTACGCAGCCGACCCCAAACCTATCGGAGACAACTTCGTGGTCGCGGGCGTTTCCCTGGCCTACCCCCGCGATCCAGCCGGACCCGCCGGCGAGGTGATCAACTGCCAGTGCGTGGCGATAGGGAAGAGGATTAAGAAAGACTGTAGGCCGGAGGCTGGAGACTACAGCCCACAGCCTGAAGCCGACAGCCTAAAGCCTGAAGCCGACAGCCCACAGCCTGAAGCCGACAGTCTGAAATTTATGACCTACGAACAGATGCTGCGGGCCAGAGCCGCACAGGAGAAAAACAATGCCACAGACGAATAATACAATCGGCCTTGAAAAAGGGACAGTGGATCGTAGTAGTGACGAAGCAAAGGGGCGATTCATATGGGGTGTTGCCGGAGGTAAAACCGGCGGCGTGGACCTGGAAAACCGGACCATTAGCGGCGTTGCAAGCACTATCCAGGTTGACCGCGACAATGAGATAATTCTCCCCAAGGCATTCAAAGCCCGACTTGGAAAATTCACAGGCGGCACCAGTCCGTTCATGTCCAACCACGACCACCGCCCGGCCACTGGAAAGCCCGGTCAAATCGGTTGGGTGATGAAGATCGAAATCAAACAAGAGATAGTTCCCTGCGATTTTCGTTTTGTGGACGACCCCCAAAGCCCCGCCGAGCAGTGGTGGAAACTGAGCAAGGACCCCAACGGCAAAGGGATCATGTTCTCGATCGGCTTTATACCGATCCGTTGGGTGTACGGCTCGGCAGCCGACCTCGGCAGAGAGTTCCCGGAAATCCGCGAAGCCCTCGCCGCCGCCGGTTTTGCCGACGATGATCGGCTGCGGGTCTATACCGAGATCGAACTGCTGGAAATATCGGCGGTTTCCGTGGGGTCAAACTGGGGAGCCATCCAGATACTCACTGCCAAGATGTTCGGCAAAGACGGTGAGGCCGCACTCGACGAATTCGAGAAGCACATCGCGGCGAAAATAACTGAACAACTCAAGGGCGGACACGACGTACGTATCCTGCCAGAGGGCTACGACGTGATAAAAGCCCCATCCGACGGCGATTCTGTTCAATCCGCGATCCGCGATCTGCAATCCGCAATCGGTGAACTCCAGTCCAAGTTTGAAGAAATGAACGCCAGCACACTCGACACCATCGCGGAAGTCCGCGAACTGATCACCCTCTCGTCTGATCCGCTCGGTATGTCTGCTCGGCAGGAAACGGATGCCCCGTCCGCCGATGAAAAGACACCCGATGCCGACGAGAGCGATGGGGCCAATTTACAGGAAGCCGCAGCGAGCCTGCGGCAGGCACTCAAATAAAGGAATGAATCTATGCCTCCCAAAGTAAAAGAATTACTGGCAAAACTTGCCGACGAGATAGCCAAGGACCCGGCGGAAAGAGACGACAAGGCCATCGCGGCTATCGCCAAAGACATTCAGGGCTACTCCGACAGCGACGAAGGCAAAGGCTACGCCGGAACAGTCGAACTGACCGCCGCCGTAGAGCAATTGCGTAAGGACGTGGACGCCCAGACCGAGGCCGTCCGCGAAGCGAAGCGGCTGGGCCTGTCCGTTCACGGACTCGGCGTGCGAGTTCCGTCGGGCCGGTCGGCCCGGATGCAGATGCTCGCCGACAGTCGATGCTTCATGTCGGACGAAACCGCCGAACGGTTCGGCGCAGAACTGGCAGTCAAGTTGTTCAAGGTCTATGCCCGCGACGTCAGCGACCTTCCGCAGCGCACGCGGGAGATCGCGGAGTCCGTCAGAAAAGACGCCGACATCGATCCGTCACTCAGCGGCTCCGGCGCCGAACTGGTATCCAACGAGTTTCGGGCCGAACTGATCCGCAACGTCGAAGCGGTCGGACAACTCTACCCTCTTATGAGGCGCGTGCCGCTGGTGACGTTCGGGACTACCACGTACCCCAAGCGCACCGCCGGAATGACGGCGCACCCGACGGCGGTGGCCGCGCAGATCGCACAGAGCGGCATCACCTTCGATACCGTCCAGTTGCAGCCGGAGAAGTGGGCTGTCCTGAGCGGTATCCCCAACGAGATGTTCCGGTTCGCCAATATGCTGGCGGACATCGGCCAGTTGGCCGGGTTGGAGATCGTCTATGCCATGCAGTACGCCTTCGACAACGCCGTTGTCAACGGCGACGGCACAGCCGATTACGGCGGGATCACCGGCATACTTGAGTCATTGAACATCTCCGCCGTTACGGCTGCCTCCGGGCACACCACGATGGCGACGATCGACGAAACCGACGTATCCAACGTGATCGCCGGCCTGACAAAGGACTACGCGATCGACAAGGCCGCGTGGGGCTTCAGCCTGTCGGTTCAAAGGGCGCTCCGCAATATCCGAGCGACGACCGGCGTACCGCTGTACGACCGGGGCAACGGCGGCGAACCCAACACCATCGACGGGTATCCGTACTCGATGTGCAATCGGATGCCCGCCAAGGCAGCCGTTACCGCCGGCACGAAGTACGGTTTCTTCGGCGACCTGGAGAAGAGCCACTACTTCGGCATGGTCCGCGAGATCGAAATCGCCAAGAGCGAACACATATGGTTCGGCTCCGACATGACGGCGATACGCGGTATCGCACACGTCGATTGCCAGGAAGCGGACGCCGACGCGATCGTCGTGGCCAAGTCGGCAGCAAGTTAGTGGCCGGTAGCCAGTAGTCAGTGGTCAGGAAAACAGAAAAACAGGGAAATAAGCCGCGAACAACGCGGACTAAAAAAACAGCAGTATGTTTCTTTGGTTCGCGGGGTTCGCGGCGGAAGAACAGGAGAAAGATTATGAAGCGGAAAACATTAGCAGCAGTATTTGTGTCGCTCGTAGCGATAGTTGCCGTTTTTCTGGCGGTGGTATTCGTCCCCGCCAGGGCCGCCACACCGATCTCCGGCGCGTACACCGCCAAGGCCGGATCGGGCGGCGTAACGACAAAAACGTTCGTCAAACTCTCGGCAGCCGGGACGGTTGTCAAGGCCACCGCCGTAACCGACATGGTGGTCGGCGTCTGCGAGATTACCGCAGCAGCCGACGCCCAGACCCGCTACGCCCCGATCGGAACACGGGGAACCGTTACTTCCGGCGAGGCTATCGCCGTCGGCGAACTGCTGACGGCGGGTACCGGCGGCAAGGCCTTTGTGCTGGACACCGACGACGCATCCACACAGCGATGGTGTGCAATGGCGATAACTGCCGTTGACGCAGCCGACAATGACGTAACGGTCCTCCTGGTGGCCGGATCGGCAGAGCAGCGGCTGGCGGTGACGGGGGCATTGAAGACGCAGGCGTCGCTGATCGTGCCGGGCTTCCTTACCGGCGCGACTACCAGCGCAGCCGACTCTCTGGCGATCCCGATAACTCATGCGTTCGTCTCCAAAACCACAGGAGCCGACGCCGAGGCGCTGACGCTGGCCAACGGTACGGCGGGTCAGTTATTGACGATCAGCCTGACCACCGACGGCGGCGGTACCGGAACTCTGACGCCGACGACCATGACGGGCTTCGCCACGATTGTATTCGCCGATGCGGGCGATACGGCGACGCTGTTGTACGTTGACGGAACGGTCGGCTGGATCGTCGTCGGCCTGGCCGGAGTAACCGCGCCACCGGCGATCAGCGTTTAACCAATAAGCGGAAACCGTCCCGCCGCACGTCGGGACCAAGCGACCTCCGGGTCCCGGCCACACGCCGGGACCCGGAAGGCGAGGAGAAATTATGACAGAGCAAAACGGCAACCCAGATCAGCAGCCACCCATCGAGCCTGAACCTCAGGGTCAAGGACCGGCGGATGCGAAACCGGAAAGGATGGTAACCGTGATGGTAGTCAAACAATCAATATCGCACGGCGGAATCGTCTCCAGAGAAGGCGACACGCTGTCCATGACGGCGTCCGATGCAAAGGCGTACGGAAAGAAATATGTCAGCCCCGTAAGCAAACAGCAGAAACCGCCCCGCGATAAGCAGGTGACGGGCGGGAAGAATAAATAGGGATTAGACCGTAGGCTGGAGGCTGTAGGGAATGCGTAGCATCACTACGTGAAAACCTACAGCCTAAAGCCTATAGCCTAAAGCCTGCATGGAGCAACGCGACATGCTTTGTACATTGGGACAATTCAAGACGCGGTACGACGTTGCCGGCGCCGGCCACGATTCGCTGATTACGCAGATTCTCACCGGCGTCTCGGCGCAACTGGCCGGTGAGGGCGGGCGGATATGCCAGGGCGTGCCCGCTCTGGAAGAAACCACGCTGACCGAGACGATCACCGTCCGCGACGATCGGCTCAAGACCGTCATACTGGCGTGCCGTCCGGTTATCTCGATTACGTCGATCAAGGAAGCGCTCTACGGCGATCACGCCGACGCCGACGCACTGGTAGAAAACGACGACTACCAGATAGACAAGCCGCTCGGCCTGCTGCACAGGATCGCGTGCTACTGGCTTATGGGCAACCTCACCGTCCAGGTCGAATACGTCGGCGGGTACATCGCCGCCGGCGATCCGATCAATGAAGGCGAGACCGCACTGCCCGACGACATCGTAGAGGCCGCACTCGACCAGGCGGGGTTCGTGTACCAGCGCCGAATGTCCAAGGGTCTGAACAGTGAATCGGTGCAGGGCGGATCGGTATCGGCGTACGCACAGGACAAACTCTTACCCGGCGTAGTAGCGACGATGAGAAGGTATAGAAGATTACTGTAGGCCACAGGCTGGAGGCTGGAGGCCGTAGGAATGCGTAGCATCACTACGTGAAAACCTACAGCCTAAAGCCTACAGCCTAAAGCCTGCACGGAGCGACGCGCAGTGATAGTTACTTTGGAAATTCCGGCATCTACCAGGCGAAAGTTCGCCCGCAACGCGAAACTGGCAGACAAGGCCGCTGAGGCCATCTCTGCGGGCCTTGGCGTTGCCCTCGCCGTCGGGCAGGACGCGGTTACTGATAGCCTCATACGCGGCGACCTGGGCCTCACGATGCAGCGTCCAGCGGACGGGCTGGCCACGTCGGTGAAAGGCTGGATGATTAACTCCGGTACCGGAGCGATCGGCGTACCCGTTGAACATCCCGCCCACGTTTATGCCGGGATACTGGAGACCGGCGGGACGATCTACCCGACCAACGCCAAGGCGCTGGCGGTGCCGATCAGCGACGAAGCGAAAAAATTCAGCAGTCCCCGCGATATGCCGGACCTCGACCTTATCCCGCGAAAGGGCAAGCCGTCCCTGCTGGTTCGGCAGATGCGATCTCGCGGGAGTTTGCGGGGCTTTGAGTTGCATTGGATACTGGTCGCGAGCGTAACGATTCCGGCCTTTGCCTGGTTGACAAAAGGCGTCGATGCCGCGCTTCCGACAATGACCGACGCGATGCAGGACGAGTTGGATGAGTATGCGAAACAATGGTAGCGGAAAAACAGAAGGCCGTAGGCCGGAGACTGTAGACCTACAGCCTAAAGCCTACAGCCTACAGTCTGGAAAAAATGGCAAATAAAATCGACACTGTGATCGACGCGGTTGAAACGGCGCTGAATGCACTGGTCTTGTCCGGCGTTTTAATCGCAGTGAAACGGGGCGTTATCAACCCGTTAAAACAGCAGCAGGTTCCGGTTTGCAGCCTGGCACCGGACAGTGCCGTTCGGCGGGGCGGCGAGGGCGACAAGGCCAACTGGGACGTGCTTGTGCAGGTACAGGTCTGCACGCGGGCGGAAAAATCCGTCTGCGACCAGAAGATCACCGACTTGGTGGCGGAGGTACAAGGCAAAATCGACGCGCTGAACGCCTCGGACTCGCCAGGCGGCGTGTTCGACATGCCACGCTGGAACTTCTGGTACCGGACGGGCGATACCGGCGTCCCGATCGGGGCGGTGGCGAATTTGAGAATTCAGATTACAGGAACACTAAAAACGTGAAATGGTAGCCGGTAGTCAGTAGTCGGTAGCCGGTGAAAAAAGAACTACAGACTACTGACTACTGACTACTGACTACGGGCTACTAAAACTACAGGAGAAACATCATGGCAGCAGGTGATCAAGTACCTTTTCAGTGCCGTTACGCAAAGCATCCCACCGACGAGATCGACGGCGTGCGATTCGCCAGGATAACGGTCAGCGGCACGACCGGCGAAAATCCCGGACCAGCAAAGCAGGCGGGCGGACCGGCGAGCCAACTCGTCCAGAAGCAACGGATCAACGTGGAGATTTTCGGCACGAACCCCAACGCGCTGCGCGCACTCGTCGCGGCGGCTGCGGCCAACCTGGTGATCGGCTACAAGGGCGTGGACGGAGCCAACGAGAAACACACGCTCAAGAATATGTACTTCTCTGCCTTCGTCGGCGCGCTGGAGGTCCGCGACCCCGACACCGGCGGCCCGATCCCGATGTACGGTATCAGCGGCACGCTCAACTGGGGCGCCGACGATACGCTGGCGCTGATGTGGGTGTCTGCTGCGGAGGTGTAACGGACCAGGCTGCAGGCTTTAGACTGTAGGTTTTCACGTAGTGATGCTACGCATTCCTACGGCCTACGGCCTCCAGCCTAAAGCCTACTAACTACTAACAACAGGAGCAACGCAATGGTAACAACCAAGGTAAAGGCATTGATTGGCGGCGTGACGGACAACGGAAAAAAGCACGCCAAGGGTGAAGAATTCGACATGGAAATATCCCTCGTCAAGCCGCACGTGGATGCAGGGCAGATCGAGGTAGTATCCGGAAAACTCTCGCCGAAGCCCGCCGACAAGTAAGGATCAGGCTGTAGGCCGGAGGCCGTAGGAATGCGTAGCATCACTACGTGAAAACCTACAGCCTACAGCCTAAAGTCTAAAGCCTCCACGGAGCGAAGCGCAGTGTCCGACAACGCTGAAATCAGAGTAACCACACCAGGCGCAAAGACCGCCGAGGGGAACCTCCGTAAAATCGCCGACGCCGAAAAGCGCGTAGGCCGCGAGGCCTCCGACGCCGGACGCAAAGGTAAAAAAGGCGCCGAGGATATTGTCGAAGGGCACAAGAAGGCCACCGGCTGGACGAAAAAACTCCTTGGAAGCGTCAAGGCACTGGCAGGTGCTTATATTGGATTGCAGGGCGCGGGGCGCGTTCTCAGCGTACTTCGTGAGGAGATTGAGAGAGTTGACCAGGCGTCGCTGAAGGCCACTAAATCATTCACCGCCCTGATGGCTTTATCGCAACTTGAGGGTGAACGGGAGGAAACAAAAAAAGCGGTATGGGACATGGCCAAGGCGTCCGGTCGGGACGTCGGTCAGGTTGCGAATGCGTATTATACGCTCCTCGGCGGGACGTCCGGCATGACTACCGATCGGAGGCAGTCGCTGATGCAGCAGTCCCTGCTCATGGCCAAGACCGACCCGTCCGCCGACCTCAACGCGATAGTATCCCTGTTCGCGACAATCGGCACGCAGCAGGCGGACATGTCCCCCGTGCAGATCGGCAACCTCGTCAGCCAAACAATCGAGCAGGCCAAGAGCACGCCGTCGGAGATGGCGTCTTACCTGCCCTCGATCCTCACTACCGCCAGGGCCGGAAAGGTGGGCGTAGGGACGGCGGCTGCGATGTTCTCTTTCACTACGCGGGCGGGCGGCGGCGTCGCCGAATCCGGCACGGCCATCCGCGCCGCGATGATGGGGCTTCTGGCACCGTCGCCGGACGTGGCAAAACAACTGGCCCGGTATGGATTCCCCCTGCGGGGCGGTCTGATGGAACGCATCGAGTGGTTACGAACCAACGGCAGCAAACTCCCGCCGGAACTGGTCGCCGCCCTCGGCGGTCGGCGCGGCCTGGAGGCTATCGCTGCGATCTCCGAGAAGCCGGACGTCTTTGCCGCCGAGGTCGCCGGTATGCAAGGGGCGATGGGCGCCGAAAGCAGCCTGTTGCAGCAACGCCTCACGTCGATGTACGGGGAAGACCCCGCGCAGGCATTGTTGGCGTCCATCGAGCAGGCCGGAGTTGTCCAGGCCAGGGCGGATTCGGACATAAGCAGCCTGGCGCGGCAGGAGGGCGAAGCATCACTCAAAGCAAGCGCGCGGGAAAAAGGTATGGGATTGGCGGGTCGTACGGCAATGGGAGCGGCGCTCTGGATCGGGAAAACTTTAGGAGTAACGACACCCAGCGAAAAAGCAGCAAGAATCAGGGCGCAAGTCGTAGCCGAAAACATGAGGCGGTGGGGTGAAGTCAGAACTTACGACCAGGAAGTGTTGTGGCCTGAAGGGCGCCCGCAGACCAGCGACGGCTCGGCGCCACCGACGGTCAACGTAAAGAATGGCGGAACTGATTATCACTTTGAGAACAAGGAAAATCCGGCGGGCAAGCCCCGACCGGCGAAAGGACATTGACGGATAGTGAACAGGCTATAGGCCGGAGGCTGTAGGGAATGCGTAGCATCACTACGTGAAAACCTACAGCCTACAGTCTGAAGCCTACAGTCTAATAAAAATGAGCGAACACATAAACAGTAGCGATCTGCTCGGCTCCGGCGGGCACGTATGGCTCTGGGACGACATCGGCATTGTGCGCAAGTCGGTCGGCTCAGTCGCCATTCGCGGCGCGTACGGGCAGGTAACGTCTGTCGGCGTTCGGGCGGGTCGTATCACAGGACGCGACAACCAGCCCGCACTGCTTACGGCGTCGGCTGCATCAAAGGCGCTGGCCGACACCGCAATGACTACGCTGGAAGCCGCGATCGAGGACCTGATCGTATTCGGCGACGAGGTCGCCTGGGAAGACGATCACGGACATACGGGAACGGCACTGGTACTGCTGAAATACGCCCGCAGCGGACACCGAAAATACGGACGCAGCGGCACCGACTGGGTAGTCTGGCAAAATTACAACCTTACATTCGAGGAACGAAACGGCGGTTGGTGAAAGGATAGGCTATAGGCCGGAGGCTGTAGGGAATGCGTAGCATCACTACGTGAAAACCTACAGCCTACAGTCTGAAGCCTACAGCCTAATAAAAATGAGCGAAGCGATCGGATATACAGTTTGGCATTCGAGGATGGGCGGTAAGCCGACCGGGCCGTCGGCTTACGGGCCGTGGCGCGATACCGATCTGCTCATTCCGTCCGAAGTCCGCGATCCGGTCGGGCCTGCCGTCGCGGCGGCCACGATGGAACTGAACCTGCCGAGTGTCGCCGACTTCTGCTGGAACTGGAAAAACCACATCACGCCAGGCGACCGCGTCGCCGTCGTTTCCGACCACGCAGAAGACGCAGATCGCAAGTGCATCTTCAGCGGATTCATCGCCGACAGCGACTGGACGTTCGACACGAACCAGCAGGTGATCGTTACCGCCGTCGGCGCTCCGTTCAGACTCCTGCGCGACAGCAAACACGTCATATTCGGCAGATACATGGAAAACAAGTCGGGCGGCATTGTCTGTTTCACCGGCCTGCCGTGCGTCTTCAACGCCAACGGGCGCCCCAACCGCTCGGTGAGCGCGTTTCCCATCGAGGGCGCACCCGATGAAGGCATTCACGTCTTCACAGCCGACAACGACCACAACGCCGAGTACTGGTCCGTCACCGACGCGCTCGAATACCTGATGTGGTTTTACAACCTTTCTGAAACGTGGGTAATCAATCACCTCTTCAGCACCGCCGACTTCGAGGCGACGCTGTCGAGCCAGCCTGTTACTACCGACGTCGAGGGCAATGGTCTGTGGGCGGCACTTGCTGCCGTGGCCGAGCACGGCGGCTATGACCTGGCGTGCCGCTACACGCTTTCAGGCGAGTATATATTTTCAGCGATCCACCTGGTGCGCAAGGGTGCGGGGACCGAGCAGGTGCTCGACCATCAGCCACCGGCTGCCGACGGCTCGTTCGACGCCTTCGATTCCGAGCGGACCAACCTGTTCGCCGCGTCCGTCGCCGAGGCGACTGCATCCTGCGTAACCGAACCGATCGTCGCGGGCGCTCGGGGCCTCCACGAGATCACAATTGAACTTATCAGCGCGTGGGAATCGTCGCGCCTGACGCTGCCGAGCGGATCGTACATCGTTTCACCCGGACAGGAAAAAGCGAACGCCTCCAGCGATTATGTTAAACGTTACGTGGTCGGCGGGGCGGATTTCGCCGAGTATTCGGCCTGCGGGCGTCTGTGGGACGGCAACACAGACGGATTCTACATCGGCCCGCCCTGGTACGAACTGACTATTCCCGACGTCGCCGCCCTTGCGGGCAAGACAGCCGGATCGTGGCCCGTGATGCTCTACAAGCCGCATCGGATGGTGTCGAAAATCTCAGCCGGTCCGAACGCCGCTGGAGTGGAGCATTACGTCGAATATACCATCGACGGCGGAATCAATTGGTACCCCCTGGGCGGCAATCAATGCCGCGTGCTGGGCGGGAGCCTGGGCGTCTATATCACAGCGGCTAATCTCGCCGAAATCTACCCCGACGGCGGCGACAAGAATACGGACAATCTTTTTTACAAATTATGGAAAACTCCCGCGTCGGTGAAGGTTCGACTCACCTGCTGCGTCGCATCGCCGCATCGCGGCTACTGCTGGTCGGACCGAAGATCGACGGCGGGCACTGCGTTCCGCCAGGGCGAATTCTTCGACCGCGACGCGCTCGGAATCGTCCGCGAGCGTGCCGTTTCCAGCCGATTCAGCGGCACCGACGTGCCAGCCGACACAGCCGACGAGACTACGCGACTTCAGACCGCCGCTGTCGGCTTGCTGGACATAAACGAGGACAAGGTAATCGAGGCGGGTCTGACAATGGAGTGGATCGCACCGGAAATCAACCTCGGCGACAGGGTAACACGCATCGGCGGGATAGAGGTGGATTTGAAAACGGGATCGGGCGCTGCGGTCCGCAGCCCGCGAGTGGTGTGCCGAACTTTTAGACTGACCGCCGATACGCTGCAAACTGAATTGACGCTGGATACGGAGCGAAAGCAGCCGGTGCTTTAGGCATTAGGCCGGAGGCTGAAAGGATCAGACTGTAGGCTGGAGACTGTAGGAAAAATCAAAAGCCTACAGTCTATAGCCTGTAGCCTACAGCAGGCTGTAAGGATCAGACTGTAGGCTGGAGACTGTAGGGAAAACCAAAAGCCTACAGTCTGAAGCCTACAGCCTAATGAGCGAAGCGACATGGGTATTGTAGCCGAAGCACAAGTCGATATTCGTTGGCCGCAGAGCGAGAAGGTCGGTCTGCGCGGCTGGTACAACGTCTATCTCGACGGTAATTACGCCTCGGCGATCAATCCCTCGCCGATTCCCGCCTGGCCGGACGGCGAGGCGTGGCGTGGGTTCGGCATGGGCGCCTTCGGAGCCGGGCAGTTCGGCTTCGGCGACGTCGGGATGAGGTTCGGCTGCTACCGATTCGGCATGGGCCGATTCGGATTCGGCGCGATGATGATGTCATTCAAGGCGCCGAAGATCGCAGACGGAGCACATACTTTTAATGTCGTCGGTTTCGACGAGGCGGGCAACGCCGCCAGTCCGTCCGGCGGCTACCCGGCGTCCGTAACAGTGGCCGGAACGCCTAAACCGCCGGGGACGCCGACGGCGGAAAGTTACGTACAAGGCACGGACACG
Source organism: Planctomycetales bacterium (assembly GCA_030631125.1). Next base: position 987 of record DAOVLS010000009.1, on the reverse strand, counting down.
CTGACTCTGGCGTGGCCGCTGTCCGGCGATGATGGATAAGCCCCCGGCATCGCGTAGCGATACTACGTATTGCCGGGGGATGTTTTGGGATATTTTGGGATGAAAGAATCCCCCAGCACTGCTGGGGGATTATGGAGAAGCGACATGGCTGGACCAAATGAACTTTACCCATCCGACGCGGTACTGAACGCGATGGCCGGGGCTTCCGACGCCGAGCAGGAAGTCAGATACCCCGATTACACATCCGAAGACGACAACCCGCACTATACGGCGGTTTATAAAATGCTCCAGCGTATGCTGAAGGCGACGCGGCGGGCGGGCGATCTGCGCGTCTTCAAAGATGGTGCACTGACATTCGGCGTCCGGGGCGGACGCTACAACAACGGCGATACCGCCGTCAACTACTCGCAGGTGCTGGCCCAGTCGCTGACGAATAACCAAACGAATTTCATCTACCTGACAGCCGCAGGTGTGCTGACGGTCAACACGACCGGCTTTCCCACGCCGTCGGCGACGCCGCACATCCCGCTGGCGACGATACTGACGGCAGCCGGGGCCTACGACGGGCGGGACGTGAGCGAAGGCGGCGACATAACCGACTACAGGGGCAGGGGGTTCCTGTCCGCCTGCGGGCCATCCTTCGCTTACGCGACCGATTCGATGGTTGTCGTCCAGCGAGGCGCGACCGACGCAATCAACGGGGCGAATCTTCTGTCCGCTTACACGGCTGCAAAGGCCTTGACGCCCGGCGGTAATGCTCTGTCGGCAACCAATCGGGCTTGTGTGCTTATGCCGCCGGGCAACTACGAGATACCGGAAGACCCTACTTGGCACGCTATACTTCAAACGGGCGTTGTGGCGAACGGTTATCTTCTTTATACGGCTGTCGCCACTGGCTCGACTGGCGAAGATGTTACTATTGAATATACTGCTGGTGGCACGGCAGGTTCAGAGGTCGTTACAGTAGTCGGGAACGCTATCAGCGTT
>DAOVLS010000329.1 GCA_030631125.1 Planctomycetales bacterium | reverse complement strand
TCGACCGACTCTATCAGGGGACATCGGTCCATCGTGGCGATAAACCGCCCCACCTCCACATTCGTACCAGCCAAGCCTGTAACGGCAATAAAAACCTTCATCTTCTTCGCGGTTTGGGGGGAGACCGGCTCGTTTGTGGCGGCGGCGATTTTGTACTTGGTTTTCGGCGAAACCCTTGAACTTTTGGCGCGTTTTGTGCGCAGTTCGAACTCAGTCAATGAGGCGCCTTTAGGCAGTGCGTTGGTAATTACGGCCAGGAGGTAACTTCGCGGCACACGTTCGAGCAGGGCCGCCGTCAGATTTGCCTTCTCGAGCATGTTATGCCGCGTAACATCCAGCGCCTGCATCTGCTTGATGAGTTTGCCGGCTTCGTCGTAGGACTGGTTGACCCTTTCGCAGACTTCGCGTGTACGTCTGTGTTTCCGCTCCGACACGACTGCCGCCGCCACCAGCCCGATCACGACTGTTACGAACAGCAACAGGCACATCAGGTTGGCGCGTTTTTGCGCCTGGTGTGCGACGTAATCTTCAGGCAGCAGGTTCATGGTACTCATTTTTTCACCTCAAGCCGCCCGGGCTTCTTTGGTTGCCCCAAGGCTCAATCCTACTGCGACCGCCCATTCGGGCTGGGTCTGTCGCAGGTCCAGTTCACCGTCAGGTTCAATTCCGGCGTTTTCGGCGTGTTTTATCCTCGCCAACGGGTCCCCGACCTGGGAAGGGAGGTTGAGTTGCCGGGCGATCCCCTGGCACAGACGCCTGTCCCGCGCCTGGCCTCCAAGGAATATGGCACGCTCGACCGGATTGGACGGAAACACCGATTCGTAATAACGCAGGCACTTGGTAATTTCATCGACCACGCCTTTCAGCGGTTCGTTCATTGCCTCGTACAGGCGGTCGGCATCCGCCGCTGCATCGCCCGTCATATCGACCAGTTTGCGGCGGAGAGGTCCCACATCCTCCACGGGCATCCCCATCGCTTCGGAAACAGCGGCGTCAATCTGACCCGCGCCGAACAACAGGTTGCGGGCGAATACCAGTTTCGACCCGTGGGATATGACCGCTTGTGTATAGGTCCGCCCAAGGTCAAGGAACAAAGTAGCCCTGTGCGCATCGTCGGCGCGCCGGAAGAGGCGGGCGAAACATTCCAGGATTGCGCACGACTCCACGTTCAGCGCGACCACCTCCAGCCTGCCGCAGTGGGCCATTTCAAGATATGCCTCGGCAGAGGCCCTCGATATGGCTACGACGATGACCTCTTGTTCGCTCTCGTGCCCGTCCTGGACCTGGGCGACCATCATGTGGCGGATAATGGCGTCGTTGTGATTAAAAGGGAGTTTGCCTTCGAGTTCCCATCGCAGGGTCTTGTCGAGTTCCTCGGGGGGCATTTTGGCGGTTTTGATATGCTGGACGAAGGTGTCGGAGGCAGAGATGGAAAGAACGCATCGCCGCCCTTTGAAGCCGTGGGTTTTGAGGATATTTCGCAGGTTGCCGGCCAGGAAATCCCGCCTTTTTGCGGCGTCATCCCGGCAGTCGGGCGGGACATCGGTCCGCGCCGCCGCAAGCAGCTCCAACCGGTCATCGGCGTTACGCATTTGGGCCATTTTTATAACGGCGGTGCCGAGGTCTATACCAACAGGCATAGTGCGGGTTTTAAGTACTTTCAACGACATCAGTTATTTCCTGAAACAGTACAGGCGCAGGAAAAGCCGGCCGGGCCGACGGGGTAGAACCGTATCAGCGTCGCAGTCCGACCCCGTCAGGCTCACAAAGCTCGCCTGTAGCGCAGCACTTCCCCATGACTCAATATTCACAAATCCCGGCATCGCGCACCTGCTCACGACTTCCTCCGCCACACAACCGCTGTGCCTCTATTTGAAACATACGATACATAGACCCTGAATACGGGCGTATTCCACATATAGCGATATTGCAAAAAGCCTCGTAATTGCCCTTTTAGTAGCTCTGCTCCAATGCTATCGGCGAGTTATCAGGCCTCCTCAAGTAACCCGCAGCAAAATACTCGCGAAATCATAAACCGGCACAACCGGTTTAGGGGGTGATGTTCGGGGTACTTCTCTCCCGTATTTCATCTTTTTTCTTCATATTTTCAGGATTTGTGATATAATTTTTTTCAAGTGGGTTTTTGTAACTACTGCTCGTCAGATTATCTGCGCTCTTTGTTTTTCTCACCTGACGCTAAGAAAAAGGAGGCATCGATAGTGCGCTCACGTCGATTTGCCTTGTCCCTCGTTTGTGTTGTCCTGCTTGCGTTGGCCGTTGCCCCTGCCAACGGCGAGGAGGTGGTTCTCGGCGACGTTCCGGCCTATAACTGGACCCACGGCTGTAGTCCCACGGCTGGGATGATGATTATGGGATATTGGGATGCCTATGGGTATTCGGACCTCATTCCCGGCTCAAACAGTTGGTCCACCAACCAAAGTGCGATCCAGAACGCCATCGCCAGCCCGGAACACATAGCCGACTATGCTCTGTATGACGGGGTCAATGATGCGAACTATAGTTCCCCCTACACGGACAAATCGGAGCTTGGCGGGGCGCACGCGGACAATTGCCTGACCGATTTCATGCGGACTTCTTTCAGCAGCGAAGACCTGACGTATGGCGCTACCTGGACGAATAAAATCGGACCCGGAATGGAGGCCTACACTTCCTGGCGCGGGTATAGTTTCACAGCCGGGGGTGATTATTCTTCCATGCCAAAGTGGACCGAATTTACGCATGAGATTCTTATGGGTCGTCCGGTGAAGTTGAGTGTGGACAGCAACGGGGACGGCGAAACGGACCACTCCGTTACGGCAATCGGCTTCCGTAACACCTACGGCATCCGCGAGTACGCCTGCCGGGACACATGGAGCACGTCAAGCACGCCACGCTGGGAGCGATTCCGCCGTGCCTCTGTCGCCTACGATTGGGGCATCAAGGGAATGGACACCCTTCGACCTTCCGGAGCCACCAGAGATACGATGTGGACGTCCACCAGTGGAAACTGGCAAGACTCGGGATGGAGTACAGGACTGCCTGACTCTTCGGCGTATGCGTGCATTACTGACGAGGCGGGGATCACGATTTCGGCCAATGCCAGCGCCGGATATGTAATGAATCGCGGAACTCTGAACATCCAGGGCGGTACGTTTACAGTCGGAACGCTTGCTTCGGCGGGTTTGATAAACCAATCGGATGGGTCGGTTCACGCATCAGGATCGGTAGCGGTGGGAGCAAACGGCACCTACACCATTTCCGGGGGTACCCTGGAAGTTGATTCCGAATTGGCTGTGTCGGGCGAGTTCAATTTTGCATCTTCGTCCGCTCATGTAGTCGTGAAAGATAAACTTGCGTTCGAAACTGGAAGCACGTTCACAGCCGTTCCCGATGCGACAATCCATATGACAGGCTCCGCCTTCCAGAACGAAAGCACCAACTCGGCCAACCTGGCTGGGCTGGGGAATCTGAAGTTGATCTTCGAAGGCGGCACGGAAGATGTCGATCCGTTCGAGGCCGCCGGCGAGGACGTCGGGGCAGTGGCCGGCGGTTTTGTTACAGCCGATTTCCTGCTGGATACCCTCCAACTCGGCGGCACAGCAGCAGGGAAAATACAACTTGTCGATGATTATGACAACCAGGCCGGCGTTGGCGAAGCGGTCTATGTCAACAACCTCATCATGAACGCCGGCGCGACGATTGACCTGAACGGGTTGAACCTCTATTACCTCAACATCGGGGATCCGAAGCAGTTCTTCTGCGGCGATGGCGATATGGATGGCGATGTCGATCTCTCGGACTTCTTCACCCTGAAAGCCAACTTCGGCACGGGCAATTGTTGGGCCGAAGGCGACTTCGACGGCAAT
>DAOVLS010000238.1 GCA_030631125.1 Planctomycetales bacterium | reverse complement strand
GGGAGCAGGGCGTTCGCCGACGCCGCCGAGAAGGCCTTCGCCAAGGTCCTGCCGGAGGGCGTGTATGGGCCGATATTTTCCAACCATGCGATTTTCACCAAGGTCGGCCCGGTGATCAAGAAAGTTTCTTATCGCAGGGCGATTCGCAGTTCTGTAGCCGATCCGCGTAAGCCTCGACTGCGTGGGGTCTTATACAAAGGCCGCCTGGCGATAATCTTCAGCCGGGAGGACCTGACGGCCGGTCTGGTTGGCTATCCCTGCTGGGGCTTGCGAGGCTACGAGCCGGTCAGCGCCTTCGCATTGATGCGAAATATCCTGCTCTACGCCTCCGGAAAGGTGCTCGCTGAGTAACCAATCCTCCGTAATCGAAAAAACAACCCCAAAGAGGATTTGTTGGTTGTCTTGCGTAATACGCACGTTACGATGTTCGCCGGACAAGAACGAAGGGGTTGATATGAACATTACAGTTGTCGGAGCCGGAAATGCAGGATGCGCCGCGACGGCTATGCTGTCTTTGCGCGGGCATGACGTTACGTTGTATGAGTTTTGGGATATCCCTAATAATAAGAACTTTGCCTGCATACGCGAGCATGGAACAATCACGGCAACTCACGACGGCAAAAAGAACCGGGCGTCTGTTCATGCGGCCACCGACGACGAAGCGGCTGCTTTTCGAGAGGCAGAGGTCGTTCTGATTTTCACTCAGACAATCGCTCATCCAATGCTTGCCGAAAAGATTGCCCCGTTTCTGCGCGACGGGCAGGTAGTCGTCCTCGCGCCGGGGTATTGCGGTTCTCTTTATTTCCTGAAACAAACCGGTTCGAAGGACATAATTTACGGCGAAGGCGAGTCAATTCCTTTCGACGCAAGACTGTCCGGACCAGGGCAGGTAACGATCAATTTCACAAACATACGGAACCCGATCGGGTTTCTTCCCGCCCGCCGAAAGGATGAGGGTCTGGCCAAAATCCGCGGGGCGCTCGAAACCTATTGCTGCCGGGACACCGTTCTTGAGTCGGCCTTGCATAACCCCAATCTCATTGTACATACAGTGGGCGCAATTATGTCAGTCGCCAGGATCGAATACTCAAAGGGCGACTTCTCGATGTACACGGAGGCCTTTACTCCCTGTATATGGAGCCTCCTTCTCAGGCTGGACGAGGAAAAACACGCTGTCGTGGACAAACTGGGCTTGCGATTCCAATCTTTTGTGGACGGTTTCAGTTTTCGCACGAGCGAAGAGAATTCGCAGGATTCTCTTTCGGCCTTCAAGCATTACGCGACAGCGGGCAGACCTCCGGGACCATCAGACCCCAGGACCCGATACATCACTGAGGACGTGCCTATGGGGCTTTGTCTGCTGGAATCCTGCGGCAGGAAAGTCTCTGTTCCGACGCCGGTTTGCAGCGCCTTGATTGACATCGCCTCGGCGCTTCACGAGACGGACTATCGCCGGGCCGGGCGGACTCTGGAGCATCTCGGAATCGCCTCTCTCAGCCTGAAGGAATTACATAAGTTCCTTGAGAACGGTTCTTTGAAAGACAGCACGTAGTATACATCGGTAATAACTGAAAGAACAAACACAACATGCCGAATTTACGGCGTGTGTGTGTCGTCGGACGAGGCGGTTTCGACCGGCTGGGTCGAGAGCGTTATGGTAAAGGTCGTTCCTTCGGCGGGGGCGCTTTCGACCTGGATTTTCCCGCCGTGCTCGTCGATGACTTTCTTGGCTACAGCCAATCCCAGCCCCGTTCCTTTTTGCCCCTTGGTGGAGTGGAAGACGTCGAAAATCCGGTCTATTTCGTCCGGCTCGATTCCGACGCCGTTGTCGGCGACGCGGACGGTTACCAGCCGGTCCAAAGAGTTGAACTCGCTTGAGACGGTGATAACGCCGGTGTCGTTGCTGACGGCGTCGAGTGCGTTGGTAAGGAGGTTCAGCATCGCCTGGTGCAGCCCTGCAGAGTCGGCGGGTATTTCCGGCAAGTCGCCAAGGTCGGTTATCAGGGCTACGCTCACTTCCTCGGAACGAGGGGTCAGCAGGTCGATACACTCTTCTATAACGTGATTGACATCGACTGATTTGCGCAGCGGTTGTTTAGGTCTGGAAAACGCCAGCATGTTCAGTATGACGGCGTTAATCCGGTCGAGGCTGCGGCGGACGACGGGCCAGGCATCGACGGCCTTATCGGCGTTACCCTCGGCGATGGCCCTTTCCACCATATCAGTCCCGCCGAGAAGCCCCTGAAGGATATTTTTGATATGATGGCTGAGGAAAGCGACTGTTTCGCCGATAGCGGCCAGGCGTTCGCTCTTGACGGCGGCTTCATAGAGCCTGACGTTTTCCGCCGCCAGACCCGTCTGGTATCCAATGGCGGTCAAAAGCCGCAATTGCTCCGTCGAATAAATATGATCGGAAACGCTGCAATCGACGTGGATGACTCCGATAATCCTGTCGCGGCCCTTTATCGGTGCGCAAATGGCCGAGCGTATCCCGTATTCATGCACGCTCTTGCCTGGACCGAAACGCTTGTCCCGCATAGCGTTAGAGGATAAAATGCCGACTTGTTTGGTGAGGACTTCATTGATAATAGTCCGGCTGATGGGCATGGCCTGGTCAAGTGCGAGCGGTTCCGTCGTCAAGTTATCGTCGGTGGCGTGGGCCTTTGTCCCGTTGCGGTATCTCGCAGCCTTGGGAATCAACCGACCGTCTTCTCCCACAAGCAGGATAAATGCATGATCGGCCCGGACGACCTTGAAGACTATATTCAGCGTGTGCTGTAACAGTGCGTCCAGGTCGAAGATAGTCGTCAGTTCCGTAGTAAGATCGTAGAGGATGCGGAGGTTCTCAATGGCTTCAGCACCGGCCTTGGGCGTCGGGATGATTATCGAATCTTCGTTGGACGGGACAGTCGCCATAATGGCGGCGTCCACATCTCTCTCGGCTTCATCTACCGCTATTGACGGCGCTGCACGTGAAGACGAGCCGCCGAATACCAAAAGCGTCGTGCCGCAACGAATCTGATCGCCAAGGTGTAACGACGTCGGCTTTTTTACCCAGGCGCCGTTGAGGAAAGTTCCGTTCGCCGAACCGACATCCTCGATTGTCCAGGACTTGTTTTGCATGATTACGCGGGCGTGCCGGCGCGAGACAGTACCGTCAACCAGTGGGAGGGTTTCGCTCTGTCGGCCTATAACGGCCTCAGCGCTGACCTGAAAGACTCGGCCTTTATCAGGCCCCTGGATTACCTCGATGGTAACTGCCATCGCATCTACACTTAAGCGAAAACGCTGGAAATGCCTGTCCTGTTCGACTTTGACAAATCAGACCTGTCGAAAATATGCTCTACAAACGTATCCGACATCGGGAAAGCGGAGGCCGAAAGATATGACCTATGGATGAAGTGCCAAACCGCTGATCCGGTGCAATCATTATAAGTTTATCCACACATTATCATTTTGTCAATAATAATTCGGTCTGCGGAATTAATGCGAATAGAATTTATTTGAAAAATTCCGGTACGGCGGCAGCGGACAGGCGGGAGAGATCGGAAAAGGCCGATGAGGCATGACTCGTTTTGCAGCAACAATCTGTATATTTGCGATGATCTGGAGCGTCGGGCAAGCCGACCCCGAGACCCAGCCCGCAACCGCTACATCCACCGCCAAATCGCATAAGCCCCGGCCGACCACAGGTCTGACAATCACCGAGTCCGATTTTACCGAGATTCTCCGCAACCTGTACAAGACAGGTAAGTACACCGAACTGCTTCAGAAAACGGCGAGAATCGACTTCGACGAGTGGGATTTCTCGTTCTGCTGGGAAGTAATGATACTCCAGTCGGAAGCCTATCGGCGAATGGGAAGCCACCTCGCAGCCGAAACAACGGCTAGAAAACTCCTGAAATATATCCAAAAGCAGCCCGGACCCGGGAAGAGGCGAATGGTCATCCGCCGGTCGAATGCATATGGCAATATCGAGGGTTATTGGGACTTCGGGCCGGCGGGCAGGGGAGTATATCGGCATCGCCCCGTGGAAAAGGTACAGTCCCTCTCGTTCTTGCTGGAAGTTTATAAATGTGTCAGGAAAGGGGTTTATCACAGCCCACGCACCGGAAAACCGTTGCAGGGATCAAAACCTGTCTCGGACAACAGCGCTTGGGAAGCAGCCCAAAGAGACTACGCTCAATGCGCGCTGAAGCATCTTGACGACGTCGTGAAGGAAAAGATCGGCGGCGTCAACTCCACCGACCGCCTGATGTCCGATCTTGTCGCCGCGCTGCGAGTGATAGATGTCGTCAGAACGCACCGGCCCAAGCAGGCCAACGCCAAAGCCGTTCCTGTCATCAACGCGTTTATAAAACGATATGAAAAAATCGCCGAGACGCCATGTAAAAAAAGCATCAAAAGGGTCGAAAAACTACGCAAGCGAGAGTTCTGGTCCAAACACCAGTTCATGACGCTGAGTCAGAGAAAGGCGATCATCAACAAAATATGGAATACAGCCAAACAACTTTATGTAACAAACTACAAGTGGGGGGCGCTGATAACTTCGTACTCCCGCCGATATGGGTTCCTTCCAAAGGTCCAGCCTGAAATCAAAAAACTCGCAGCCCGCCGGGACAAACTGGAGAAATCCTTTGTGAAACTGGACGAATTCATTCAGAGGTACTATCGTACCCGTTCGCCGAGCAGCCCGGGCAGCACACCCCGCTCGAAAATCCCCACCGCTCCGTGGTAGAATAATTGCCTAAAAAACCCCTGCCCACGGAGAAGGAGAAAAACTCCGTGAGCGGGGGGAAACAACTGTTGTTGCGCTGCTATTTTTCAGGCAAGCCCTCCAGGC
>DAOVLS010000340.1 GCA_030631125.1 Planctomycetales bacterium | reverse complement strand
TGGCCTGCCGGAATACTACGCTGATGCGATAGGGTCCGCCGACCTCATCGCAAACCCCGGCTGCTACCCGACTTGCGCGGTTCTGCCCCTTTCGCCGGTGCTCAAAGCCGGGCTTATCGAACCGTCCGGCATCGTCGTCAACGCCATCAGCGGCATCACCGGCGCGGGAAAGAAACCCTCGCCTGCGATGCACTTCCCGCACCGAAATGAAAACTTCGAGCCGTACGCCGTTGGCACGCACCGCCACATGCCGGAGATGGAGCAGGTGTTGACGGACATCACCGGCTCGTCGGCTGAAATACTCTTCGTCCCGCACCTGTGCCCGATGGACCGAGGGATGCTATGCACCATCTACGCGCAGCCGACAGGAAATGTATCAGCCGATAAATTGACCGAAGTTTTACAGTCCGCCTACGCCGACGCCCCGTTCGTCCGCGTACGCACCGACGTTCTTCCTGCTACGAAATACGTCGCCACAACCAACTTCTGCGACGTCGCCGCCCGCGTCGAAAAAGGAACGGTGGTCCTCATCTCCGCCCTGGACAACCTTCTGAAGGGCGCGTCAAGCCAGGCCGTCCAGAATATGAATATAATGTTCGGCCTGGACGAAACCACAGGACTGTATTGATTATTTAGAAAAAGATTGCGACACAGATGCGCAGAGAGACAGAGGAGAAAAAGAAATAACTTTTATTTTCTCTGTTCCTCTGCGTCTCTGTGTCGTAATTCTGTTTTTTTCAGGAGAATCAACAATGGGGCAAGTGCGACATATCACATTACCCGCCGGTTTCGTCGCCTCCGGTGTCAAGTGCGGGATAAAGACCACCGGCGCTGAAGACCTTGCGGTAATCGCGGCGGGGAAACCCGTCGCCGCTGCGATCCTGACGACCTCCAACCAGGTCGTCGGCGCGCCGGTGATCTGGTGCCGGAAAGTCCTGCCGAGAGGATACGGAAAGATTCGCGGAATTGTCATAAACGCCGGTGTGGCAAATGTTTGCACCGGCCGCCGAGGTCTGGCCGACGCCGAAGCAATGGCCAAATTAACCGCGCGGGAAATCGACGCCCAAGCCGAGGAAATACTCGTCGCCTCCACCGGCGTTATAGGCCATCGACTGCCTATGCCGAAGATTCGCCGGGGTATCGTCGAGGCTGCTCGAACTCTTGGGCGAAGTAACGATTCCGCCGTCGTCCGCGCCATTATGACCACCGACACGAAGGAAAAATCGGCTGTCGTGCAGGCCCGCGTCGGCGGCGAGACGGTAACTCTCGCCGGTATCGTCAAGGGTGCCGGGATGATCGCGCCGTCGCTGGCGACGATGATAAGCGTAATCACAACCGACGCGAAAATCGCACCCGCCCTGCTCTACCGGACATTCAAAGCCGTCGCCGCCGAAACATTCAACGCCGTTACCATCGACTCGGACCAGTCCACCTCCGACACCGCCGTCGTCCTGGCGTCGGGACTGGCTGGAGCAAAGATTCAATCCGGCTCGTTGTCCCACCGCAAATTCGCAGCCGCTCTGAATGAAGTTTGTCTTGAGTTGGCCCTGGCGACGGCGCGCGACGGCGAGGGCGCGACAAAACTTATTCAGATAAGCGTCCAATCCGCCGCTGCGAAGTCCGACGCCGTCGCCGCCGCAAAATCGGTCGCCGACTCGCCGCTTCTCAAGTGTGCAGTCCACGGCGCCGACCCGAACTGGGGCAGGATCGTCATGGCCGTCGGAAAGAGCGCAGCGAAGGTGGACCCTGCAAAACTTTCTGTAACTATCGGCGGGATAAGGGTTTACTCCCAAGGCCTGCCGAAGAAATTCAGCCACCGCGCAGTGCGAAAACACCTCAAAGGCGATTCGGTCATCATAGAAATCAACCTCGGCCTGGGACGGGAAAAATTCACCGCCTACACCTGCGACCTCTCGAACGCATACGTCAAAATCAACGCCGATTACCATACGTAAAACAAAAGGGACCAGGGACTTGGGATTAGGGACCAGGGAAAAACGGAAAAACAAAGTTTCCCTAATCCCCACTTCCTGCTTTTCTGCTTTTGCCTGGTCCCTAATCCCAAGTCCCTGGTCCCTTATTCTTATTCGTAAATATGTATGTTATCCACCAAACATCATTTACGACAGGAAAGACCCTCTGGACAAGCCGTCCCGACGTTGGTAGGCTTTGGGACGTATGGGTGAGAAGATCGCAATCATAGGCGACGGAGCAATGGCGACGGTCTGCGCCGGAATATTGTCCGACAACGGTTACCCTGTCAGGATTTGGAGCGCCTTCGAGCAGAACGCCGAGGCGATGCGGCGCACAGGTCTGAACGAGCGGTTCCTGCCCGGCGTGAAACTCCCGGCGGAGATTGAGATTACGGCAAAGCCGGAAGAAGCGTTCGTCGATGCCGTGATGGTTATCTCGGCTGTGCCTACCCAATACACCCGCGCCGTCTGGGAGCGTCTCAAGCCGCACTGCCCTGCGGGACTGCCCATATGCTCCGTTACCAAGGGCATCGAGAACGAAACGCTCCTCCGCCCGTCGCAGATCCTGGTTGACGTCCTGACCGGTTCGCCCGCTGGAGATTGGTCAGTGGCGGCACTGTCCGGGCCAAGCATAGCAGCGGAACTGGCCGAAAAACTGCCCGCCACAGTCGTGTCGGCATCGACGGACGAAAAACTCGCGACCAGAGTGCAGAAACTCTTCAAAACCGCCTATTTCCGCGTCTATACGAACACGGACATTATCGGCGTGGAGATCGCGGCCGCTACAAAGAACATCATCGCTATCGCCGCCGGCGTGCTCGACGGCCTGCGGGCGGGCGACAACGCAAAGGCCGCTTTACTGACAAGGGGTTTGGTGGAGATAACCCGCCTGGGTATGGCGATGGGCGGGCGAAGGGAAACCTTCTCAGGTCTGGCGGGGCTTGGGGACCTGGTAACAACCTGCATAAGCCCGCATGGGCGGAACCGCTCCTTCGGCGAAGCAGTCGGAAAGGGAATGAAACCTGACCAGGCCCAGGCCGAAACAGACAGCGTCGTCGAGGGCGTCGCAACCACCCGGGGCGTACTGGAGCTGGCTCGCCAGAAAAGCGTGGAGATGCCTATAACACAGGCAGTGCATGCCGTTATCTTTGAATCCCAGGATCCCCGACAGGCAATACTGAACCTCATGTCCCGCCCTCCCAAAGCGGAAGATTAATCCCCACCAATTTCCCCCAAACCATTGTTCCACGTGGAACAGGACAGAATCATGCCTCGCTGAAGCGAGCACGCCAACAGATAGGGACTTGGGATTAGGGATTAGGGATTAGGGATTAGGGGAAAAACAGAAACATAAAGTGTCCCTACGTGAAAACGGAACTTAAAACTGATCAACTGATGAACCGATGAACTGATTTACCAGTCAACCAATCAACCAATCTGTTGGCGTGCTCGCTTCAGCGAGGCATGATTCTGTCGTACGCAGTACAAGGTACTCCAATAAAATCTTAAAAATATCCTTGCGATAACGTTCCGGGACGATACGCTATTAGCATGTGATTGATTATGTTCCACGTGGAACGAACTTTATCGGACTGAACCAACATGGGAAAGGAGGCCCGGATGTCTCGACAAACGCATCGCCCACGCCTCGGACGAGGACTGTCCAGCCTGATTCGCAACTCCACCATCGCCGAAACTGATTCGACGGAATATCAACCGGTGGCCGAACCGGAGTCGGCTGACGGTGCGCCCGGCA
>DAOVLS010000155.1 GCA_030631125.1 Planctomycetales bacterium | reverse complement strand
ATGTCGGAACCATTGAGAATTGCTTTTATCGGGGCTGGTAATTCCAACTTCGGCGGGGGCGAGGGGCCTTGGGACCACGCATCCAGGCTGGAGAAAATCGGGGATTTGACCATCGTCGGTATCGCCGATTTGAACACATCCCTTGCCGAAGAGCGTCTTACTGTCCGCCGGAGCGGGCCGGTCGGCGGGATGTACGCCGAGGCCGAAATCTTCGCTGATTTCCGGCAGATGCTTGATAAAGCCAGGCCGGACGCGGTCTTCATCGGTCTGCCGCCGGAGGCACACGGCACAGCCGAGCCGCCGAAGGACATCGAACTTCTCTGTGCAGCCGCCGGCGTGCACATGTTTATCGAAAAGCCCGTCTCCGCCGCCCCGCCGGAAGAGGTCGCACCCGTAGCCGACGCACTGGCCCGCGCCGCCGGTGATGGGCTTATCGTCTCTGTCGGATATATGTTCCGCTACAGCCGGGCTGTGGCGAAGATGAAGGAAATCATCGCCGAAACTCCCGGCGGCGTCCGCGCGGTTGTCGCCCGCTATAACTGCGCCTACAGCGAAATCGCAAGCAAGGTCTGGTGGGATATCCGCCGCACGGGCGGGCCTGTCGTCGAGCAGGCCACCCACTTCTGCGACCTGACGCGATACGTCGCAGGCGACGCGGACTTATCCACCGTCGCCGCCGTAGCCATTACCGGCGGCGAACCGGCGGGGCGACTTTGCGACATCCCCGACGGACCTGACGCCGAGCCAATCGACGCCGACATCCCGCCGGAGTTTCGTATCCCGCGAGCCACTGCCGCCGTCTGGCGATTCACAAACGGAGCCGTCGGTTCGCTGACTCACGGCGTGCTGCTGCATCGTCTTAAATACCTCGCCGAACTGGAGGCATGGGGCGACGGGCTGCGAATCGTCCTTTCCGACCCCTACGGCCCCTGCCGGCTTCACGTCCGCTACCCCGGTAGCGAGGATGTCGAGACGTTGGACTTCGCCGACGACGATCCATACCTGTCCGAGGCCGAAGCGTTTGTCGAAGCCATCCGCATCGGCGACGCATCGGCCATCCGCTGCACCTACGCCGACGCTCTCAAAACCCACCAACTGACCTGGGCCATCCGACGAGCGGCGGAAAAACATACTTGATTCGCCTTGGCTTCGTCGGATAATACCGCCGCTGGAAAATTCTCCGGAAAGGTCAACACAATGGACATCGCCCGATACGCGGACTTCTATCGCAACAAACTCCTCGACGACGTGATACCGTTCTGGGTTCGACACTCGCCCGACCGCGATTGCGGCGGATACTTTACCTGTCTGGACCGAACCGGAAAGGTTTATGACACCGACAAGTTCATGTGGCTTCAGGGCCGGCAGGTATGGGTGCTGTCGAAAATGTACCGCCACGTTCGTCAGGAGGCCGAATATCTGGACCTTGCCCGGCTGGGGGCGGAGTTCATCCGCGACCACGGGTTCGATGAAAACGGGAATATCTATTTCGCCCTGGAGCGGGACGGAAAGGCCTACGCCAACACCTGCATCTTCAGCGATTGCTTCTGCGCGATGGGACTGGCAGAGTACGCCGCAGCCGCAGCCTGCCCCGATGGGGGTCCCGATGCCGATTGGGCGCGCGACCTGGCAATGAAAACCTACCAAGGCGTTCAGCAGTGGCTGGTGAACAAGGAAGACCCACACTCGCGGTTCATCCCCGGCGTCAGACCATTAACGTCGCTGGCCTTCGACATGATCAACGTGAACATGTCGCAGGAGTTGGAATCAGTTATCAGCGATCCTGTTTTTCGACAATGCGGACTGGCATCGGCCGAGAGGATCCTGAACCTGCACGTTGACCGCAAGGAAGGTCTGGTCTTCGATAACGTCGCGCCGGACGGGTCGCACCCCGACACCTTCCCCGGCCGGGTTATCCTCCCCGGCCATGCGCTGGAGTGCCTGTGGTTCCTGATCTCCGCCGGAGACGCCTGGGGCAGGGATGACATCGTTGCAGCCGCCATTGATGCGATTCCAGACATGCTGGAGTTCGGGTGGGATAAAGAATACGGCGGGTTCTTTTACTACCGCGACGCTCTCGGCAAGCCGCCGGAGCAGTTAGAGTGGGACCGGAAACTCTGGTGGGTTCACGGCGAGGCGCTTGTTGCAACGCTGCTTGCATATAAGCACACCGGCCGGACCGAGTTCGCCGAATGGTTCGAGAAGATACACGATTACACCTGGGGCCACTTCGGCGACGACGAGCACGGTGAATGGTTCGGCTACCTCGACCGGGGCGGGGAGGTCTTCCTGGACTTGAAGGGCGGAAAGTGGAAAGGCTGCTTCCACGTACCGCGAACGCTGCATGCGTGTTGGCAACTGCTGGAGAAGATGAAAGGTTAAAACGATGCTCACCAAACTGAAGTTTGACGCCCCGCGTTGGCTGGTGCTGACCGGTAATGACGAGCCGCTGGAGCAGTACGCCGCAGCCGAGGCCGGCGCGTTAATCCAGCAACACGTTCCATACGTAGTGCAGACCATCGGCGGCGATTGCGACCGAGGCCGGCTTAAGAAGCACAACCTTATGGTCGTCGGCACGCCGGAATCCAACAGCCTCATCGCCTCACTGGTGGCCGAGGGCAAGATTCGCCTGGCGAAGAAGCCGCAATCGTACGCTATCGCCGTCCTGCCAAGCCCGTACAACCCCGCCCGGCAGGTGCTTGTACTTACCGGCGCTGACTCGCCCGGCGTCCTCTACGCCGTCCGCGACTGGGAGCACTACTGCCACGACCCGTACGTTACCAGTCTGACCCCGCCGTGGTTTCCCCAGACCCACGCCTCCAAACCCGCCCGCCCGACGATAGATGTGAAGACGCCGTTCCACCAACCCGTCCCGGCCTGGAATCTCACCGGCTCGCCAAAAGTTCTGGACCGCGGCATATGGACCTGGGGCCACGTTGTCTATGACTACCGGCGATTCCTGGAAAATATGAGCCGCTGGAAGATGAATATTTTTATCGTCTGGAACGATTACGCCCCAGTCAACGCCCGCGAGATTACCGACTACGCTCACTCGCTGGGCATCAAGATAATCTGGGGCTACACGTGGTGCTGGGGCGAAAAGGTCAACCCGTCCGACCCGGCCCAACTGGCCCGTTGGCGCGACCGCGTTATCCGCACTTATGAAGAGCAATACGCCCCCACCGGCGGCGACGGTATCTACTTCCAGACGTTCACCGAGACCAAAGACCTGAAGATCGGGCGAAAGACCATCGCCGAACTGGCTGCCCGCTGGGTCAACGACATCGGCGGCGCCTTGCTCGATCGCCACCCGGACCTGTGGATACAATTCGGCCTGCACGCCATGAGCATCCGCGACAACATCAACCACATCAAGACCGTCGATCCGCGGATTAACATCACATGGGAGGATGCCGGGTGTTTCCCGTATTCCTACAGCCTTGACGACGTGGAAGGTCTGAACGAGACCGTCGCCTACACTCGCCGGCTGGCCGGGCTGCGAGGACCGGTCGAAGACGTCGGCCTGGTGCTCAAGGGCATGACCAGTCTGAACTGGGACACCTTCGAGCATCAACTCGGGCCGTTCGTGATGGGCAGGGCAGACCGCGACTTCATCCGCCGCAGGACCCGACTTATCGAGCCGCGATGGAAACAGAACGAAGTCGGCTGGCGGGAGCACCTCCCCGCCGTCTGCCGGACAATCAAGGCCGCCGTCGCCGCTCGTCCAAAAAGGCTCACCATCACCGGCCTGGTCGATGACGGAATGTGGGAAGAGCGAATGTGGCTGCCGACCTGCCTGCTGGCAGAGGCGATGTGGAACCCCAGCGAAAAGCCCGAATCAATCGTCGCCAAAGTCGCTGCAACACGCGATGCGCACTGCCTGGCGTAATCTTGTAGGCTCCGGACGGAGCCTACAGAATAAGAAACCCTCTTGAAATTTCACGCCCGTAAAAATAAGATTATCACTCTTAATAACCGGTTAACTTTCGCAAGGAGAATGCAAAATGGCGATTATCAATTTCGGCGGCGTTAAAGAAGAAGTTATCACTCGCAAGGAGTTCCCGCTCGCCAAGGCCAGAAGGGTCCTGAAAAACGAGACTATCGCAGTCATCGGATACGGCGTGCAAGGCCCGGCACAGTCGCTCAATATGAGAGACAACGGCTTCAACGTCATCGTCGGCCAGGCCAAACGATTCAAGGCCGACTGGAACCGCGCCGTCAAAGACGGATGGAAACCCGGAAAAACGCTCTTCGACATAGAAGAGGCAGCGACGCGCGGAACGGTTATCCAGATGCTCGTCTCCGATGCCGCCCAGAAGGCCATCTGGCCTATGATCAAGAAATGCCTCAATCCGGGCGATGCGCTGTATTTCTCGCACGGATTCTCGATTGCCTATAAGGACCAGACGAAAGTCATCCCGCCTGAGGACGTCGATGTGATCCTGGTCGCGCCGAAAGGTTCGGGCACTTCCGTCCGGCGGAATTTCCTGTCGGGTGCGGGGATTAACTCCAGTTTCGCCGTCGAGCAGGACGCCACAGGCAAGGCCCGGCAAAGGTGCATCGCGTTGGGCATCGCCGTCGGCTCCGGCTACCTGTTCCCGACGACGTTCCAGAATGAGGTCTTCAGCGATCTGACGGGCGAGCGCGGCGTGCTGATGGGCGCATTGGCCGGGATTATGGAAGCACAGTACGACACGCTCCGCTCCCACGGCCACAGCCCGTCCGAAGCCTTCAACGAAACCGTCGAGGAACTGACCCAAAGCCTCATCCGCCTGGTCGATGAGAACGGAATGGACTGGATGTACGCCAACTGTTCCGCCACCGCCCAACGCGGCGCGCTGGACTGGAAGGGCAAATTCAAAAAGGCTGTCCTGCCCGTTTTCAAGGAACTGTATAAGCGTGTCGCCAGCGGCGCAGAGACGAAGCGAGTCCTGACAGTCTGCGGCAAAGCCGATTACAAGAAACGCCTGGACAAGGAACTGTCGGTCATGGGTAATTCCGAAATGTGGCGAGCAGGCGCAGCCACCCGCAGCCTCCGTCCAAAAGAAAAGGCCAAAAAAATCACCAAATCCACCAAAGGCATCGCAGGAAGAAAAGCGAACTAAAAGGAACCGGGTGCCGTGATCGCGTGAATTGATACAAAGATCAAAGGAAGAAACTAATTATGAGCAAAGCGCAGGGGCTTTCATCAACTCAGAAGGGCGCACTGGCGGAGAATATCGTCGGTAACGAACTAATGCTGCAATCCCAAGGCCGCCTTACCCCCTTTAAACCAATGGCGGACGATGACGGCATTGACCTTCTGATCTATGACAAACAGACCAGAATATCTATTCCCCTTCAAGTCAAGTCTCGCGCGAAAGGTCTGAACAAGTCTCCTAACATCTGTCATTTCGGGGTTCAGACAGCGACGTTTTCCAAATCGAAAAACACCTATCTAATTGCGGTCTTGATGACCGAGGATATGCGAAGCGTGGAACGCGCATGGCTGATTCCAATGCGGATTCTTCCTCGCCTTGCCCGTGACGGAAAGACGAAATTCGTCGTTCGACCAAACTGGTCTGATTCCTCTAAGGACAAATACAGTACCTATCGGTGCCGAGACATGGCAGAAGTTACCCAAAGACTTTTGCGTGCCTTCTCCGCTCTCAAGAAGAAACGATAGGGAAGACGGGGGGCGGAGGACGTGGTCGCGGAAATTGGTACGGAATTGAAGAATTATTGGCTATGAAATACCGGGATGTGGTAAAATTGATTGAGAAGGATGGGTGGCTCATATCTTCTCAGAAAGGGAGCCACAGAAAGTATAAGCATCCTGATAAAAGAGGCCGGGTTATTGTACCGTACAGCCGTGGCGGCAAGGATGTGCCGCCCGGAACTCTCAACAGTATCCTGAAACAGGCCGGCCTGAAGTGAGGTGAACTATGGAACATAAGTATCTGGTCGTGATAGAGAAGGCCGAGGACGGCGGTTACAGCGCCTACGTTCCCGATCTTCCCGGGTGTGTATCTTCAGCCGATACCGTCGAAGAGTTGAAACATCTCATCAAAGAGGCGAT
>DAOVLS010000369.1 GCA_030631125.1 Planctomycetales bacterium | reverse complement strand
GACTGCCGACTTTGAAACCCAGATGCAGGCCATCAGCCGCTGGGTCGGCGGGCGGGTTCCGCTGATGCCGGGCATCGGCTTGTTGCGGCTCATGACGCCGGAGCAGACGCTTCACCACATTCTCATTACCCGAAAGTATAAGACGGCCGGCTTCGTCCTCTTCCAGTACCGTCCGCCACCGGACAAAGAGCATCTGCCCCTTCTGCATCTCGGCGCGACGGCGAAAAAGTCCACCTGGACCCCGCCGAAACGCAAAACCGACAAATAGAAAAAAATCTTTTTCATCTTGAATCCTTTGTCCGCTGTTTGCGTCTAATGGAGAGAGAAGGTATTGGTGTGTCCACAGATAAGGAGCGTAGCGATGAAACGGATTACAGGATTGCTTTTGGCATGCGTTATTATTTTTGGGTCTGGGCCGATGCGGGCGGAAGACGTGCTGGTCGGTTCGGCGAAGAAACTCCCCGGCTGCGACGACCTGCCGGCGCGAATGGCGCAGTACTACAAGCCGGTGAAGGTCGATGCCAAACCGAACGCCCCGCAATACAAATTGCCGCTGGACATCTCGAAACTTTCCAATGCGGATTTTGCCAAAAATATATATCAATATCGCAACAAGGCCCTGGCCGGGGCGGCCGACGCAATGCTCAAGCGTAACGGATTCGCCGCCATCGCCGGCGGGCGGAGCGACGACGTGGCCGGGTTTTACAAGTCGCTTAAGATGCGCGGCCTGCCGATCTTCATTACATCCGATTCGCTGCTGCACCTCTACCACATCCAGTTCGACGAGACGCTCAAGACAATCGAGGAACGGGAGTTCTTCAACGACGCGACGCTGATAAGCAAGGCCATCCAGGCTGAAGCATTGAGGTTGTATGAATCGACCGACGGCGAGTTGAAAGAGGCCGCCCGACTGCTGGTCGGCTACGCCACCGTTCCGGTGGTAGTGCTTTCGCAAACCGACCTGGGTGTCGAAGCGGCAGCGGCGCTGAAAGAGGTCAACTCCTGGCCTGAAAAGCCGACATGGCGGCAGGGTATGGAGTTCGATAGGAAATATAGCGAATTAAAAAAGCCCCTCGAAGAATACCTGGGTCCTCATGATCGACGTAGATCCAGGAATCCCAAGACGGCGATGATCGCCGCTCTCAAGCAGTACCTTAAGGCCCATCCGCCCGGCAAGGACCCCGGCGACCTTATTCCGAAGATTGTGGATAAGGAAGTCCGCGCGGAACTGGAACTTATCGCAAAACATAAAGGCTTCGATGAAAGCCCGCTGTTTATCTATAAGGAAGATTACTCCCAGTACGTCCCGCGTGGGCACTACACACGCAGCAAGAAACTCAAGCAATACTTCAAGGCCCTGATGTGGTACGGGCGGATGACGTTCATTATCCGGGGAAAGACCAAAGACACCGAGGGCCGATGGCTTAAGGCAGTGGTATCGGTCGAAGAGGCGCGCAGGCAGACACTCGCAGCGGCGATGCTTGCGGGGATGATGGAGAAAAAAATTACTGATGACTTCACGATGATGCAGTCAGGGATGAGGTCAAAAGTTGTTAAGGGTCGCACGCTGGCGAAGGTCTGGGACCGCCTCTATTCGGTAACGGCCTACTACGTCGGTTTTGCCGACGACCTGACGCCGTATGAGTACCGCGGCGCGATTCGCAGCTCGATGATCGGACAGGAGATAAGGGCATCGTCGCTGACGAATGCCAGGAAGTTCTTTGAGTTTCGCAAGACTCTTGCGAAGTTGCGCAAACCTGAGATTTACAGCGGCCTGGGCGATCTCGAAGGCCCGCCGGCGGCCATCGCCGACGAGGCCACGCTCGCCAAGGCGCTGGGCCTGACCCAGGGCCTGCGCCTGATGGGCCAGCGTTACATTCCAGATTCGTTCATGATGGGTAAGATGGTCTATCCGACCGTCGGGAAGTACCAGGGCGGTGAGGACAAGCCCTTTACCTGGGTTATGAGTCGCGGCGGGCCTATTCGCGGCTTCCCGCGCGGGCTGGACGTTATGACCGTCCTCGGCTCCGACCGCGCGCGGCACTGGACCAAACAACTCGGCGACGACAAGTACCAACGCTACGGCGAGACGCTGGCGAAGGTAACGGGGCAGTTTGCCGAGATAGACCAGGCCGGGTGGAACCGCAATATGTACTGGTCTTGGCTTTACACGCTGAAATCGCTGCTGAAGGAGTATCGCAGCGGCTATCCGACGTTCATGCAGACCCCGGCCTGGCGGGACAAGCAACTCTCTGCCGCCCTTGCGAGTTGGTCGCAACTGCGGCATGACACGATTCTCTACGCCAAGCAGTCGTACACGATGCGGGCGGGGGGTATGCCGCCTCGTCCTAAGATGGTCGAGGGTTACGTCGAACCTGTGCCGGAGTTCTACGCTCGTCTGCTGGCGCTGACGCGGATGACGCTGGTCGGGCTGGACGATTTCAAGGTGCTGGATAACCAGTCCCGCAATCGTCTCGTCGCCCTTGAAAAGATCGTCGCCCGCCTGCTGGCGATATCACAGGCCGAACTGGCCAATAAGAAACTCACTGCCGACGACTACGCCTTTATCCGCTCGTTCGGAGCACGGTTGAAATCGGTCGTCGCCGGAGTGAACAAGGATGGCCTGGAGACGACAATCGTCGCCGACGTCCATACCGACGGCAACAGCCGAAAAGTGCTGGAGGAGGGCACGGGTTATCTGCACACGATGGTGGTGGTATATCCGATGCCGGACGGCGGGCTTGTCGCGGGCGTCGGGCCTGTGCTGAGCCATTACGAGTTCAAGCATCCGATGTCCGACCGCCTGACGGATGAGGCCTGGAAGAAGATGCTTCGCGCCAGGGCGCCGAAGTTGCCTGATTGGGCGAGAACATTTACCGTAACATCGGGTAAGTAACGGAAAAACAGGGACTTGGGACTTGGGATTAGGGAAACACAGAAACACAAGGCGTCCCTACGGGAAAACGGAACCTGAAACCGATGAACTGATTTACCAATCAACCAGTCAACCAATCTGTTGGCGTGCTTGCTTCAGCGAGGCGTGTTATTTTTATTTAATTTGCGTCGAAAGAGCGTGTTGGACTTGTCGCGGGGGCGGGCGGCGCGTAGAATAACAGTGAGAACTTTTTGAGCGGGGCCTCATAGTCTGCGATTATAATCGGTGGCGTGAATAAATGAATGATTGGTCTGAAGCAGAGCGGCGCGCCGAGCGGGCCGGTCAATTGTACCTTTCGGGCAAGTTCGACAAGGCTGCCGACGAGTTGCGCTGCGCCATCGAAATCAAT
>DAOVLS010000256.1 GCA_030631125.1 Planctomycetales bacterium | reverse complement strand
TAGTCGGCCATCACGTCGGCCCGGTTGGTCAACATAAACGGATAATCGTCCCTGTCGATGAGCGGGTTCATCGGGTTGTGTTGGAGGACGATAATCGGCGGGCCGGTGTTATCGGCGATGTCCGCCAGCAATCGCCGGTCCGCTTCGCTTCGCGTGCATATCTGGTCGTTCACGTACGCATCGGCGAAGGTGACGAAGCGGTATGGGCCGATTTCATGCAGCCCCGGCTGCTGGTCGAATATCGCCAGGAGGCGTTGCGGGTCGCCGTCGTGGTTGCCGGGGACGATCAGCAGGGGAGTATCCGGCGCAGCGGCACGGACCTCGTCCCGCACCGCCCGCAGATCGTCGTCGGCCCGGGGGCTGTTGCCGTTGTCTATCAGGTCGCCCATCAGGGCGATTGCGTCGAACGGGCCTTGGCGGGCGGCGTCGACAATCGCCCGTCGGACAATCTCGCAGCCGAGGTCGCAGCGGCGGCTCGGTCCGGAGACGACATCGTCGGCGCACGAAGCGTAATGCGAATCCGCAATGACAAGAAGTCGAAATACCGACATCGATATAGTTGCTCCAAAATTGTAGTCGAGCGAAGCGAGGCCCACCTTATGGGAACGCAGACAAGAAAGGTGGACCTCGCTTCGCTCGACCCAGCCTACTATAATTCGGTGCGTGCCTTTCGGCAACTTTGATTCTGTAAACGGAAAGGAAAACATTATGGCGGAGATGGAATACAGAGAAGTTCTTCGTTCGGCGATGGGCGCAGAAGGTCTGGCCCGCGAGCAGGCCGAGGCGGCGTTTGGACAGATAATGAGCGGCGCGTGGAACGAGGCTCAGATAGCGGGACTTTTGGTGGCGATGGCGCAGCGCGGCGAGAGCGTCGCGGAGATTACCGGCGCAGCCCTTGCGATGCGAGCCCACTCGGTAAAGATCGACCCCGGCGGGCTGGACGTTATCGACACCTGCGGGACGGGCGGGACGGGTTTGAGCACGCTGAACGTCTCGACGGCGGCGGCTTTGGTCGCCGCCGGGGCGGGAGTCGCCGTCGCCAAGCACGGAAACCGCACGCACACCCGCGCCAGCGGATCGGCAGACGTGCTGGCGGCCCTGGGAGTCAACCTCGACGCCGACGCCGAGACCGTTACTCGCTGCCTGGTCGAGGCTAATATCTGCTTCTGCTTCGCCGTGCGGCATCACCCTGCCATGAAATACGCCGTTCCGGTCCGCAGGGCTTTGGGCATACGGACGATTTTCAACGTCCTCGGCCCGCTGACGAACCCGGCCGGGGCGAAGCGGCAACTCCTGGGCGTCTTCGATGAAGATGTCATTGAGACCATCGCCGAGGTGCTCCGTGCCCTCGGCTCGCAACGGGCGATGGTCGTCCATGCCGACGACGGGCTGGACGAAATCTCCACCACAATCCCGACCCACGTCGTCGAATTGCGGGACGGTCGGATTACCCGCACGATGGTCCAGCCGGAAGATTTCGGCCTGACCAGAGCGACGCTTGCGGACTTATCGGTCAAATCCGCCGACGAATCGGCCGAGCGGATCCAAGCCGTCCTGGCCGGAAAGACCGGTCCCGACCGCGACATTGTTATCCTCAACGCCGCCGCCGCACTGGCCGTCGCAGACAAGGTCGAAACAATCGCCGCAGGCATAGCTCCGGCAGCCGAAGCAATCGACTCGGGCGCAGCCGCACGGGCGCTGGAAAAATTAATCGAGATTTCCAATAAGAGCTAACCGGTAGGCTGGGACGGAGCGAAGCGGAGTCCCACCTTTTTCGCGATTAAAGGTGGGACTCCGCTTCGCTCCGTCCCAGCCTACCATTACTACGAAAGGTTTCCACCATGCCATACATACCGACCGAAGACAGGGGTCAATACGAGCAGGCCATCGGGGACGTTGTTGCGAAACTGTCGGCCCTGGACGACGACGCAGCCAAGGGGCATATGAATTACATTATATATTCGGTCATCAAGCGGTATCTCCAGGCCAAGGGGATGCGGTACTCCCGCGCGCAGGATTTCATCGGCGGCGTGCTGACCTGCTGCCAGTTGGAGTGTTACCGCCGGCTTCTGGGACCTTACGAGGATGAGGCAATGAAACGAAACGGCGACGTGTAAACCGAGCATTTAGCGGGAGTTACGCAAAAACATGCACTAAGCCCATCCATTCGAATGGATGGGCTTTTTACAGTACCCGATGCGGGACTTTTTTCAGTAAAATTTCGACAAGGAAGCAAAGTCTTGACAAGTCCGCCTGTTGCGCCAAACATTATCCCCGTTTTTTATCTTCAGTAGCCCTGCCGCAAAAGCCGAAAAGGCGTTGCAGATGAATGCCGCAGCCGTGAAAACCGGTTCGCCGACAAAGGCCCCTCCGAGGGCCGGGCGGAAAACCTCCGCGCGGGCCAAACCCCCAGCCGGCAAATCCACCGGCCAGGCCGGCGGGAAAAAACTGGTCATCGTCGAGTCGCCCGCCAAGGCCAAGACGATAAATCGATACCTGGGCCCTGATTTCATAGTCAAATCCTCGATGGGTCACGTCCGCGACCTTCCGACCAAGGACATCGGCGTTGACCTGGAAGGCGATTTCACGCCGACGTACGAACCGCTGACAGGGCGAAAAAAACTCCTCACCGAATTGAGGAAATTCAGCAAGACCGCGCCCGAAGTATTCCTGGCGACCGACCTCGACCGCGAAGGCGAGGCAATCGCCTGGCATCTGGCTGAAGCGCTGAAGATTCCCAAAGACCGCCTCCGGCGAGTGGTATTCAACGAGATAACCAAATCGGCGATTCAGGCGGCCTTCGCCGACCCGCGCAAACTGGACATGAACAAGGTCGATGCCCAGCAGGCCCGGCGGATACTCGACCGGATCGTCGGATACAAGATCAGCCCGCTCCTGTGGAAGAAAGTGGCGCGTGGCTTGTCGGCCGGACGCGTCCAGACCGTCGCCGTCCGCCTTATCGTCGAGCGCGAGCGGGCAATCGAGGCATTCATGCCGGAGGAGTTCTGGAAAATACCGACGGTCTTTACCCCGGACTGTCAAGCCGCCGGCGAACTGGTCCGCAATTGGGTGGCATTTCTGGCGAGAAAAGACCACAAAGGAAAAGGTCCCACACAACAGCAACAGCAGACCTTCATCGCCGAGCACGGCGCTTTTCGGGCAGAACTTCTCAAGTGGAAGGGCGAGAAGTTCACGCCCGATAACGCTGATGCCGCAATTGAAGTCGCCGAGGCGCTCGGGCTGGTGATAGATGATGTTCAGCGGACCGAAGACCCGGACGGCAAAGGCCCGGCTAAGCACCTGGTGAGCGTTACAGGGCGACTGGGCGAGTCGGTCCCCGCGTACCTCATCCGTTCTCTAAAGCAGCGCGAAAACAGGCCTAGACCTCCGGCGCCGTTCACCACGGTTGCACTCCAGCAGGCGGCCTCGGTTCGACTGGGTTTTTCGACCTCGCGGACGATGCGTCTCGCCCAACAACTCTACGAGGGCATCGATGTCCCCGGCTCCGGAAGCGTCGGACTGATTACATACATGCGAACCGACAGCCGGAACCTGTCGGTCGAGGCGGTTACGCAATGTCGATCTTTCATCAACGAAAGTTTCGGCGAAAAATACCTGCCGAAAGAACCCAAACTCTATTCCTCCGGCGGACGTGCCCAGGAGGCCCATGAAGCCATCCGACCGACCGACGTTACCCGCACGCCCGAATCGCTCGCCGGAGTGCTCGACCAGGCCCAATTGAAACTTTACGACCTTATCTGGCGACGGTTCGTCGCTTGCCAGATGGCGCCGGCTCTATGGGAGGTTACCGAAGCCGAGATTACAACCGAAACGCCCATCGGCAAGGCTATCTTCAAGGCCGTCGGGCGGAGACTTATCTTCGACGGCTTCCTCAAGGTCGCCGGCCTGCCCAAATACGGCGAGCAGATTCTTCCACCACTGAGCGAGAATGCGCCCGTCGCGCCGGTGGGGGTCTCCCCGACGCAACACTTCACCCAGCCGCCGCCGAGATACACCGAAGCGTCGCTGGTAAAGGCCCTCGAAGCCGAAGGTATAGGCCGGCCAAGCACTTACGCCGCCATTGTCAAAACCATCCAGGACCGTGAATACGTCAAACAGATCGAACGCCGCTTCCACGCTACCGAACTGGGAATGGTCGTTACCGATAAACTCATCAAACATTTCGCGGACATTTTCGACCTGCGAT
The DNA here is from genome assembly GCA_030631125.1 of Planctomycetales bacterium. The sequence continues at coordinate 403 of DAOVLS010000256.1, read as the reverse complement.
TCACTGCCCGCCTGGAAGACAAACTCGACGACGTAGAGGAGGCCCGCGCCGATTGGGTAACGGTGCTGCGGGACTTTTACGGGCCTTTCAAAGCCGACCTGGAAAAGGCCGGCGAAGAGATGGTCCACGCCAAGGCAGAAACCGAACCGTCCGAATACACCTGCCCGCAATGCGAAAAGCCGATGGTCTATCGCTGGAGCAAGAACGGCAAGTACCTCGCCTGCACAGGATACCCCGACTGCAAGACGACCTTCCCCGTCGATAAGGACGGCAAGAAGATCGAGGCCAAATATGTCGATATTGCCTGTCCGGTGTGCGGCAAGGCGCTGAGGCTCCGTGATGGGCGGTATGGGCCTTTCCTCAGTTGCCCGGACTATCCCGATTGCAACGGGATTATCAATCT
>DAOVLS010000327.1 GCA_030631125.1 Planctomycetales bacterium | reverse complement strand
TCGAGAAGGACGAGCGGGAACACTTCGACGAAAACGTCAAGTCCGTCGGGGAATACCTGAAACGCAACCCGCTGACGAGCGGGTCGCTGTGCATCTTCTCCTGCTGGGTGTTGGACTTCTTCGAGGCGATACCGCTGGCGGCGACGGTCGAGGACCTGGTATGGATTGATTCCTCGCCGTACATCAGGCCTCTGGCTGAACTTCAGGACGAATACGAGAATGTAGCCGTCGTCGTCGCCGACAACAAGAAGGCTCGCATTTTCCTCGTATCCTCTGCTGCGGCCGGCTCGGCCGAGACCGTCAGAGGCAACGTGAAGAATCATGTCAAGAAAGGCGGCTGGTCGCAGCAGCGGTACGAGCGGCGTCGCGACAAGCAATTACTGCTTTACGCCCGCGAGATTGTCGATGAACTCGCGAGCCTGGACAAACAAGAGCAATTCCGTCGCATCGTACTCGTCGGCGGCAAGGAGATACTTCGCATCGTGCGAGAGAACCTGCCCCGCGCCTTGAGCGACAAGGCTACCGAAAAAGCGGTGGACCTGGGCAAGGGTGAAGGCAAAGTCAACAAGGACATAATGGAGTTGTTCTTCGAGCAGGAGCGGCTCAGTGAGCGAGACCTCTGGGAGAGGATTCGTATCGAGTACCTCCGCGGCGGGCTGGGGGTTGTGGGGCTGGAGGACGTTCTTTCCGCCGTCCGGGCAGGGCGAGTCGGACAGATGGTCGTCAACCGCGATTATCGGCCTGAAGGGCGCCGCTGCCGGGATTGCGAAAACCTCGACGCCGGACCTGTCGATACGTGCTCGTCCTGCGGATCGGGTTCGCTGTTCGCCGTCGATGTGGTCAACGAGATTGTCGAGATGCTCAAGATGACGGGGGCTGAAGTCGATTTCGCGGACCCAATCGAGACGCTCACCGCCGCCGGTGAAATCGCAGCACTGCTGCGGTATTAGAAAAAGACAGGCTGGGACGGAGCCTCCGAGGGGTAAACTCCGCGAAGTCCCGCCTTTCTTTCTGGACTGCTTTGATGGGAAAGTGTGTGCGTAAGGAATCGTCCGGGTCGCATCCGGCAAAGTTCTCGAAGGTGAAGCATTGAAATTCAGACCGAACATTGAGCGAACGGTCCGGCGGTATCGTAACCTGTGGCTGTTTAAGGAGAACGACCCGCCGATTGTCATGACCTCGTCACCCGAGGCGCCGGTTACCACCGGCACCCACGACTGCCAATTCTGGCAGGATGCGGACGCATTCGTAGAGTATCATATCAGCAACCTCGAAAACCGCCGGCGCATCGGCGACGATTGTGTCCCGATGCTGCGCCCGCCCTTCGGCCACGCCTTACTGCCGGCTGCGCTGGGCACCCGACCCGAACTGCTCAACGGAGAACTCTGGATGCATCCATGCCTTCCGGACATCCAGCAGTACAAGAACCTCTGCCTGCTGGCGCGCAGCGACTGGTCCGACCACGTGGAACAATACTATCGGCGTGTCCTGGAGTTGGCGGAGGGTCGATTCACCGTCGAATTTCCCCAGGTACCCGGCCCGGCAGACCTTATGGGAGCGCTTCTTGGATACGAGGCGATTCTCCTGGCCCTGCACGACACCCCCGAGGCGGTGGAGAAATTCGCCAGACACGCAGCCGGTCTCGCCGTGGAGTTCGTCGAGCGGATACGCAGTCTCCTGAGCGGACAGGAGGATTTCGGCGGCGGCTGGCTTGCCAACGCATGGGGCCCGGCGAAGATGATACGATTCTGTGAACACACGACCGTCAACTACTCCCCCGAGCACTACGAGCGGTTTATCCTCCCTGCCAACCGGATACTACTGAAAAATTACGATTACGCGATGACCTATATCTATTACGCCGGCGGAAAGCACCTCGCCTCACACTACCTCGACAGGGGATGCCCCACGTGGATGCGGAGTTTCGACGAAGACCCGCCCCCGGATCTCGTCAAGGCACACCGCGGGCGCGCCATCGTGACGGTCCACACCACCGCATCCGATTTCCAGGACGTCTGGAAGCAATACGGGAACATTGGGGTCTGTTACCTTGTCGAGTGCGCCGCGCTGGAAGAAGCCGTGGATCTGTGCGAATCCATCGGACTGCGTTGTTGAATGAAAAGTTCGCGGCAAGCAGAGCGGACATCACCGTGAGCCCGGATTGCCGATTACGGATTACGAGTTGCGAGTGCTTTTCGTATGTCTTCGGCGAGTTGTTCGATTCGGCCTTTGGGGTATGAGTCTGCGGGCCAGTTGAAATGGAACTCATCGCCGGCGTTGCGTGGGATGATGTGAAAGTGCACGTGGGGCACGACCTGGTGTGCGACCGGGCCGTTGTTCTGGAGAATATTGAACCCCTCGCATCCGACGGCGGTCTGCACGGCCCGACCCAGGGCGGGAAGGTGCTTCAACACAGCGGCGGCAACGTCGGGGGGTATCTGATCGACGGTAACGTAATGGTCCCTGGGGATCAGCAGGACGTGCCCTTCAGCCAGCGGGCCTATATCGAGGAAGGCGATGGCGGCGGCGTCTTCGAGCAGTTTGGTGCAGGGGATTTGACCGGCGGCGATTTTACAGAAGATGCAATCCGAATCCTTCATAGGAATCTACTTTTTCTTTTTCTTCTTCTTCTTTTTGGATTTTTTCTCGCCGTGTTCGGCTGCCTGCTCGACCAGTTGGAGCAGGACCTGTTTTCCGGCGTCTCCGATGCGTCTTTCGGGCAGGTGGATAATACGGGTGTACCCGCCGGGGCGGTCGGCGTACTGTGGAGCGATTTCATCGAAGAGTTTTTCGATGACGCTCTGTTCGGCGATTTCGCCGGGGTTTTCGGCATCGGCCATTGCCCTGTCGCCGAGCAGTGCGATGACCTGTCGGCGTGCATGGAGCGTGCCGTCGCGGGCGATGGTGATGAGGCGCTCGACGAAGGGGCGGACTTCCTTTGCCTTGGCCGGCGTGGTTCGGACGGCGCCGTGCTCAATAAGGGATGCAGCGAGGTTCCGCCGCAAGGCTTTGCGATGGGACGTCGTCCGCGACAATTGTTTTCCGGATATACGGTGACGCATGGTTTAACCTTAGTTTTATGCCTGGTAGATGAAAAATCACTCGGCGGATTCCGCCTCCTGTTTCTCTTTCTTTTCTTTCTTCTCTTTCTTCTCTTTCTTTTCTTCCTGCTCTTCCTGTTCTTCCTGCTCTTCCCTGGCGGCGGCTTCGACCTTCATACCGAGCGACAGACCCATATCCGCCAGTTTGCGCTTTATCTCGCGGAGGGAGGTTTTACCGAAGGATCGCACCTTCAGCAGTTCGGCTTCGGTCATAATCACCAGGTCTCTGACGGTGCGAATTTTCGCGGCGTCGAGGCAGTTGTTCGACCGGACGGACAGTTCGAGTTCATGGATAGTCGTGTTGAGTTTCTTTTGTACTTCGGCGTCGAGTTCGGCTTCGGCGGCGGTTGCGCCGGCGTCGATGATCGCCTCGCCCACCTCGAAATACTGCACGAACGGGTTGAGGTGTTTTCGCATGATTTTGGCGGCCTCAACCATCGCCATCTCCGGCGTAACGGTTCCGTTGGTCCAGATTTCCAGTATCAGCCGGTCGTAGTTGGTTCGCTGCCCGACGCGGGTGTCTTCGGTCGAATAGCGGACCCGCGTAACTGGTGAAAACGCCGCATCGACGTAGATTCGCCCGATTTCCTGGTCGGCGTCGGGGTCGATCATTTCTTCGGCCGGTACGAACCCTCGTCCGGTTCTCACGACCATTTCCATGTCGAACTCGACGTTGTCGGTCAGCGTCGCCAGCACGAGGTCTCCATTGATGATCTCAATGGCAGGGTCGGCCTCGATCATGTCGGCGGTAACAGGTTCAGCTACAGCGCCGTGT
>DAOVLS010000372.1 GCA_030631125.1 Planctomycetales bacterium | reverse complement strand
TTCGAGACCGGGCCGGAGTACATCAAGGTAATATCGAGCAGGGGATACACGCCGGTTCTCGGAATGTCGGCTCCGCTGGCATTGGTGGCGGAACGCAAAAAACCCGGCGACTCCGACACGATTAACGAATCGCTCAAAGCGTTCGAGGCGAAATTCGGAACAAAATAAACCACAAAGGACCTGCCTGCCGGCAGGCAGGCACAAAGAGCACAAAGGAAATAAAAAGAGTTATTTTTTTCTATTCTTGGTGTTCTTTGTGTTCTTTGTGGTTCAATTTTCTGGAGACTTATCTTATGTCTATCAAGATTGAAGAGATGTTCAGTATTTCCGGTAAGGTTGTGGCTGTTACCGGAGCGGCGGGAGTTCTTTACGGCGCGATTTCCCAGGCCCTCGCTGCCAACGGCGCGAAGGTCGCGCTGCTTGACATTATGGGCGATAAAGTCAAGTCGCTGGCAGAGGAAATAACCGCTGACGGCGGCGAAGCAGTCGGCATCGAATGCAGCGTGCTGGACGCCGACAGTATGGCCGGTGCGCTCGATACAATTATCAAAACCTTCGGCGGGTGCGACGTGCTCATCAACGGCGCGGGCGGGAACCGCAAAGGCGCGTGCGTACCGCCCGACGGGAATTTCACCTCGCTGGAACTGGACGAACTGGACAAGGTCTTCGCCCTGAATTACAAGGGCACGGTCCTTCCGAGCCAGATTTTCTGCAAACATTTCGCCGAGGCCGGCAAGGGCGCGATTATTAACACCTCGTCGATGAGCGCGCGTGCCCCGCTGACCAACGTGCCGGGATACTCCAACGCCAAGGCCGCTGTAACCAACTACACCCAGTGGCTTGCGGTTCAGGTGAAGGTCGATTTCCCGCAGGCCGACATTCGCGTCAATGAAATCGCGCCGGGCTTCCTTGTTACGACGCAGAACCGGCACCTCCTGTACGAATCGGACGGTAAGACTCTTACGCCGCGAGGCAGATCGATCATCGCCAACACGCCGTTCGACCGCTTCGGCGAACCTGACGAACTCGTAGGCCCGATTGTCCTGCTGATGTCGGATGCGGGAAGTTTCCTCCAGGGCGTTACCCTCTGCATCGACGGCGGATTCGACGTCTATTCCGGCGTCGGGCCGTTGGATGAGAAAAAGTAGGGTGTGCAGATTCTGTTTCTGCACACGCGATTAACCAATAGACGATTCGGTGTGCAGGAAACAGAACCTGCACACCCTACAGCTACAGCACTTCCGGGTTGACGCAGAAGAGGGGTTTCTTGCCCGCCAGGACGAGAGCGACGTTTCTTGCCGCCGATTGCTGGAGCGCCAATTGCGATTCCTCGCTGTACCATCCGGCGTGGTCGGTCAGGACGACGTTATCGAGTCCGAAGAGTTTGCAATCCTTCATCGGCGGTTCGGGGTCGTGGACGTCAATGCCGGCTGAGTTGATCTGTCCCGTTGTCAGCGCTTCGTAAAGCGCGTCGGTATCGACCAGTGGGCCACGAGACGTATTGACCAGTATGGTCGTCGGTTTCATTGCTCCGAATTGCTCGGCTCCGATCATATGTCGCGTCGAATCGGTCAGCGGCGCGTGGATGGAGATGTAATCGGCCTTGGCGAGCAGTTCGTCAAGTTCGACGCTTCGCGCGCCGTTTTTCGCGGTTTCTTCCGCCGGGACGTAAGGGTCATAGACGAGCACTTCAGCCAGGTCGAAACCGGCGACTTTTCGGTGCAATGTTCGTGCGATAACGCCGTACCCGACCAGTCCCAGCACCTTACCGGCGATGCGATGAACCGGGTCTTTCGCGCCGACGTCCCAGGCTCCGGTGCGGACCTGGCGGTCGCGGATGCTCGTCTTGCGTGCACAGGCCATTATCAGCGCCAGTGCGTGGTCGGAGACTTCTTCGTCGCAGTAGTCGCGGACGTTCGCCACGATGATTTTCTTCGCCGTCGCAGCCGGGATGTCAATGGTGTCCACGCCGACGCCGTAACGGGAAATCACCCGACATTTTTCCATCTTTTCGATAGCGGATGCCCCGACGGGTGCAGTGCGATTTATTACGCCGTCGGCATCGGCGCACGCTTCGCCAACCTCGGCCTCGGTGGAACATTCCGCCAAAATGACTTCGGCGTCAACCGCCGCCAGTTCGTCCTTCTCAGGCTGATAACTCGCATACCCCAAATCAGTTATAACAACTTTGAATTTCGACATTTCTGCTCCTTCCGGTAGGCTGGGACGTAGCGAAGCGAAGTCCCACCTTAATGCTCAATGAGAGGTGGGACTCGCTTCGCTCCGGCCCAGCCTACTCGTTTTTTACCATTTTCCTGTTATTGTTTTTCCCTGTTCTGCGGATTTGTACATTGCCTCGATGACCTGGATCGTCGCCAGGCCTGTGGCTGCATCCACGCCGTTCTTTGGCTGCTCGTCGTTCAGGACGCAATCGACGAAGTATCGCAGTTCCTCGACGTATCCGAGGTTGAAGAATTCATCGACCGCCGGTTTGGTCCAGCCGTGGGTGAAATCGGTCTTCTCGATGGCGTATCCGATTCCTTTTCGCGAATAAACGTCCAGGCACGAGCCGAAGGTCAGGTTGACTGTGATTCTTCCTTCGGAGCCGTAGATTTCGATAACGTCGTCCATCCCGCCGACGGTGATGTAGTTTCCTTCGAGCAGTGCGGTCCTGCCGTCGGCGAATTTGATTATCCCGACGGACCAGTCTTCGCCCTCGAAGTCCTTGTGGACGTAGTTCTTTTCCAGCCCGCCGGTGGTCAGGGCCGTTACCTCGACGGCGGGGTTGTCGGGTCCGCCGAGCATGTAGAGTGCGAATCCTATCGGATGGATTGCCAGGTGTATCAGGCATCCGCCTCCGCAGGTGCTCTTTTTCCTGGCGAACGGCGAGTGTGAGCCGTTGTGCGTCTCGCGGGCCTTGAGGTAGAGCGCCTTTCCGATACTTCCTTCATCGACGATCTCCAGCGCACGGTTCAGAGCCGGGGCGAAGACCCAGTCCTCGGCATAGAACAACTTGACGCCTGCGTTCTGGCAGACTTTTATCATCTCCTCGCCGTCTGCCGCCGTAGTGGCCAGGGGCTTCTCACAGACGATGTGTTTACCGGCCTTGGCGGCTGCGATTGTAACGTCGTGGTGCAGGAAATTCGGCACGCAGACGCTTATCAGGTCGATGTCGTCGCGGGCGAGCATCTCGTTGTAATCTTCGTAGGTGTCCGGAACATTCCATTCCTTCGAGAATTCTTCCAAG
>DAOVLS010000302.1 GCA_030631125.1 Planctomycetales bacterium | reverse complement strand
CGGCAGGCAGGGATTCAAAAAACATATCTCATTTTTATTTCAAGGGTTACAATCTTCTCGCCCAGGCGATTATGTCCAAACCGTCATAATCTGAAAAACAGAGTGTCATTTTGCAAAATTGCCAAAATCGTTCGTAAGTTCCTTTGTAGTAAACACCTCTGCGATCTCTGTGGCCTCTGTGGTGAAATATCCGGGGTAGCGAACTACTTCGCAGAGCAGCAAGCGTAGTCCCACCCTCCCTCGAATTGCCGGGACTCCGTCCCGGCCTACGACTTTCTTCCAGTTACTCATTATACGACACAAACTCCGGCGTCGCTATATGCCTTTCCCCTTACTGTGAAGTCTTGCCGGAAAGCCTGCCCGTATGAGCATACAACAAAATATTCCGCATCAATTCAAACGCGCTGTCAGGTTCGTAGCCACGCAGGCCCCAGCAGGGATAACCAAGCAGACCGGCCGTCAAATCGTCCCGGCTGAAAATTATCGCAAATCGGCCTTTATACAAGACCCCTCGCAGCCGTGGCTTACGCGCATCGGCTACGGAAGCCCGAAGCGACCTGCGATAGGAAACTTTTTCGATGACGGAACCTGACCTGGTGTAAATGGCGTGGCCGGACGGAATCGGCCCGAACTCCACTTCCGGCAAAACCTTACGCAATTCCTTCTCAGCAGCCTCGGAAAACGCCTTGCTCCCGCCGGCGGAATCGACTACCAACGTCCCGCCGGCGTCAATGTACTTACGCAAAGCCTGCCGCTCCTCGTCGGTCAGCGAAAAGGCCGTCGTTCCCGTCATCGCTGCGACGGGACGCTTCGAGGCGTCCAGTTGCGTTATGGCCTTCGGCTCGGAAACATCCACCGAGATGCCGTACCTGTTGCCCATCAGGATTGAAAATCGCTTCCATGCCAACGGCTCAGGGTTGTAATTGCCTGTGTACTTGACGATTGCAACCTTCAGACTTTTTCTGGAACGGAAGGTCTTCGCCGTCGGCCAGGGGCTTACGCCGCGATTGCGAAGCGAACCCTTGTCGGTAGCGTAAAAATAAATATTCGCGCCCAGGCAGAAGATGTCCTTCTTCGTGGCGTATGCGTTCATCTGCCAGGCAAGCGAGACTTCCGCCGGCGAATGGACCGCCAGCAGGCGGACGCCGTTGGAGACGCCCATCAACCCGCGTCGGCGAATCTTGAAGTGTACGTTATAGACCGGATGATCCCGGTCCAGGCGAGCCAGTTCATACTGCGGGAACATCTTCGCGTAGCATCTCTGCATCGCCATGTTGAAAGCGCCCTTGCTGCACGCGGCCTCGGAAAATATCACACCGCCCTGATGAACGAACTCGCGCAGGGCCTCGATGTCCTTGTCGGTAAATTTCGGCGCTGTTGCACCGGAAATGTAGAGAATCGGCGCGTCGTGCCATTCAGCCACCGGCGTGCCGAGGTGGATAATCTGCCAGTTGAGTTCCCTCTCGAAGGTGCGTGATATCCACCGCGTCAGGTTTGCCAAATCCCTTGGCCGGCAGTTCCAGGAGCCGGGATATTTGAGTTTATTGAACAGTACCGGCTGCTGCCCGCGAGCGAGAAAAAGCAGGGCGAAGGAGGTCTGACTAAGGCCGGACCAACGACCGTCCGCTCCCTGTTTCTTCACCAGGTTTGCGGTACCGAGTTTATACCAGTTCTTCTTCCCGAAATATTTGTATCCGCTGGCCAGTCCGACGCGCTCGACGCCGTAAAGGTAATAGTAGTAACTATGCATCCCTTTGCCGGGGTTTTCGACGGCGCTGAAGTTCCTGTCCATCCATTCCAGCCCGCGAACGACGGGATCATAGCCCTTCTTCCTTACCTTGCATTTCCTGAACTCTTTGTAATAGAGGGCGTCGAAGCAGATGAACATCGTCGCCAGGCCGGCCGTGCTCATCGCACCGTAACTACTCTGCTTTCGCCCATAGCACCACCCGCCGTCGGGGTTCTGGCGATCCTTCCAGTATCCTTCCACCGTCCTCCAGTACTTCAGTGGCACCTCGACGCCGTTGCGTTTACCGGCCCAGACGCCGAGTACGGCCAATTGATTGTTCGAATTATCCCCTGAGCCGACCCGCCGGCCTTTTTTGTCGCGCTTGCCCTTGTCGTAACTATACGCTCCCTGCGAATCCATCGCCTTGCGCAGCCACTTGACGTCCTCGTCGAGATTAGTGCGGTATTTGTTGTTTCGCCCCAGCATTCCCCAGACGTTGGCCCGCAGCGCCCGAGCGTAGGTTCCGTGCGTATCGCACTCGGCAAGCCACTTAAGGGTCCTGGCCATGCGTTCTTCCTGGGGCTTTTCACCGGCGGCCAGGAGCGCATACGTGCACAAGGCCGTTATCCCGCCGTAGTTGATCTTGTACCTGCGCGCCTTGGCGTCCTTGGGGAAGACTTTCAACCCCGGCTTGCCGTGTTCAGGCCAGTGCCCGTCGGACCATTTCGACCAGAGATACGCCTTGGCCTTTTTGACGGATTTTTCGACCGCCTCGGCGTCCCAATCCCTGGCGCTTTGTCCACCGGCCGGAACTGTAACCAGCAAAACCACCACCGATACAATACATGCTCCGCTGACCTTGAACATGCTCATATTCTCCTGCTTCGTTTGCTATTTTTTTTGTGGCGAGTCATCAGACGCCGTTGCGGCGTCTTCCGGCGAGTCCACACCGTCGGTTACAACCTTGGCTACTGCTACAACCCTGTCCTCGGATTTGAGGTTTATCACCCGAACGCCCTGTGTCGCCCGTCCGATACTCCTCATGTCGGACACGCCGATGCGAACGATCATTCCGCCTTCAGTAATCAGGACCAGTTCGTCGTTGTCGCGGACGCTCTTGACGGCTACGACTTTTCCGTTTCGCCCGCTGGTCCTTATATTAATAATACCCATCCCGCCTCGTGACTGGACGCGATATTCCTCATATTTCGTTCGCTTTCCGTATCCGTGCTCGCAAATAGTCAGCAGCGCGGCAGTCGGATCGACCACAGCCATACCGATCACCTCGTCGCCCTTGCGGAGTTTTATTCCCCGGACGCCGGCGGCGGTTCGCCCCATCGGCCTGACGTTGGTTTCGTTGAATCGAATGGCCTTACCGTCGTGTGTGCACAGGACGATCTGGTCGTCGCCGCGAGCAACGGATACGCCTATGACGGTGTCGCCCGCGCCAAGTCCCGTAGCCTGGATTCCGCCCTTTCGCGGGTTTCCGTAAGCGGACAATACGGTTTTTTTAATTTGCCCCTTCATCGTAGCGGTTACGAGATACCTCTCGTCGAACTCGCGTATGGATATAACGGCGCATATACGCTCGTCCTTCTGCATCTGCAGGAGGTTGACAATGGCCCGCCCCTTGGACTGCCGGCTCATCGAGGGTACATCATAGACCTTCTGCCAGTACATCCGCCCGGTATTCGTGAAGAAGAGCATGTAATCGTGGGTGGAGGCGATGAAAAGTTGCTCGATGAAGTCGCCTTCCTTCTTGTCCGAGCCGATAATGCCGCGCCCGCCCCTGCCCTGGCGGCGGTAGGTCGTCAGCGGCATGCGCTTGATGTACCCGGCGTGGCTGAGCGTTACCACCATGTCCTCTTCGGCGATGAGGTCCTCGATGTCGAAGTCGCCGACATCGCCCACGATTTCAGTGCGGCGCGGAGTCGAGTACTTGCCCTTGATTTCGTAGATGTCCTCGCGAATAACGTCCAGCAGCAGGCGCTCGTCGGCAAGAATGGCTTCGTAGCCGGTGATTTCCTCCGCCAGGGCGGAATAATCCCGCGCGAGTTTCTGGATTTCCAGACCTGTAAGCCGCTGGAGTTGCATCGCAAGAATCGCGTCGGCCTGGACGCCGGTAAGGTTCACGCCGCCTTTGGCGGACGCCTGCTTGACGAACTCCTTCGGCAGGAGTTTGCGAACGGTCGCCTTTTCCGTCAGGCGGAGTTTTTTTCCCATCAGACGTTCCTTGGCGGTCGGAACGTCGGGGCTTTTCTTGATAATGGCGATAATTTCGTCGATGTCGGCGACGGCCAGGATCAGGCCTTCCAGCAGGTGCGCCCGCTGGCGCGCCCGGCGGAGCAGGTAACTCGTCCGCCGGCGAACGACCTCCTTGCGGTGTTCCAGGAACGCCACCAGAAACTGCCTCAGGTCGAGCGTCCGAGGCGCGCGGTTGACAAGGGCGATGTTGATG
>DAOVLS010000078.1 GCA_030631125.1 Planctomycetales bacterium | reverse complement strand
TATATGTTGAAGGTTGAACCAAGGTTCCTGACATTCGTCAGGCACACGACGATCCTGGTCTGCTCCTTGGCCTTGCCCAACGTAGGCAGAAGGATAGAAACCAAAAGTGCGATAATGGCCACTACCACGAGAAGTTCTACCAGCGTAAAACCCGAAAGCATCTTCCGAAATGCGCCGCTGCCGGCCTCTCCCATCTTCATATTACGCGCTCCCTGAACAAGTTTCCTGCTTCGTCAACTCGATCACCGACACGCAGCCCCCCTGCGATATTTGGACATTAGACCTGCTTGGCCCGTATAATAGGGCCTCGCCCCGCTGACGACAAGGATTGATTTGACTTAATTTTTCCAGACAATGGTAAAACAGGTTTTTCATCCTTCCTTCCGATTTTATTTTTTTGCGATGCGGGCGGAAACCATGCGGGTTAGTGAAAAATGGAAGCAGGAGAAAATCTCATGAAAAATTCCGCTGCAGAGAATCTGGTTCGGGCGGTGTTTGCGTTATTGATAGCGGTATCCGTCGGCTGTGGACCTGTCGCCTTTGCCGAGGAAAAGCCCGCTGTCGTCGGGACAGAGGTCGGCTCAGCAATCCCCGCGAATTCCAAGGGTAAGGTGTATTACGTTTCCACTGTCGGAGACGATCGCGCGGACGGGCTTTTGGAAAAGACCGCCTGGAGGACCATCGCCCACGCCGCGAAGCAGGCCAAGGAGGGCGATACGGTAAAGATCAAAGGCGGAAAGTACGGTCGCGAACTCGTAGTGATCGGCAATTCGGGAACCAAGGATAAGCCCATTGTGCTTGAAGGATATGACGGTCGGCCGCTGCTCGACGGACAGGATCGCACCGGAACGGGATTCAGCATTGTCAAGAAGAAGCATATTGTCGTCAGAAACGTGGAGATAACTCAATATCAGTATGGCATTCGCTTCGCGGACTCGAACAACATAGTCCTGGAGAATGTCGTCGCGAGCAAGTTCGGGCGGAAGGGGTATGACGGGTGGGGCGTCCACTTGAATAAGTCACACCATTGTATCGTGCGTAACTGCAGCGTGACCGACGCACGGGCTGTGAACTTCCAGATTTCGCACTCAAATTACAACCTGCTGGAGAACTGCTCCTCATTGGGGATAGAGACGAAAAACGCAGTCGATTATTACATAGTCATATGCTACGGGAACAACAATACGATAAGGAATTGCGTTTCGCATAACAAGCATCCTGATGCAAAGGTGCATCCGGGACACGGGATCGGGATCAAAGACACTTTTTGGAAGGGCAAGTACCACGGGCCCCACAGCCACAGCAACAAAATCATTAATTGTGTAACACGTGGGCACGGAGAGAATCTCTGGGTCTCGCACGGCGCTTACAAGAACGAATTCATAAACTGCAGCGCCTTCAATGACGGTCTGAATCCCTACTGGCTGTGGAACCAGGGCCTGGTGGTCAGAGACGGTGCACATAACAATATTTTCAGGAATTGCGCCGTCGTCGGCGCGCGGGGCGGGGCTCATTTCCTCGACACCGACGAATCGCCGGGCGCTCCTTCCAACAAGGAAAACCTCTTCCTTAACTGCGTCTTTCGCAACGTATCCGATGCAGGCATCATCATCAACACAGCGAAGAATAACACGTTCCGGAACTGCGTGATCGCCGGCGCCAAGAATCTCGCCGTTGCCACTCATGATCCCAATGTGAATCCTAAGACCCCACACCCGAGCGAGAAGAACAACCGGCTCAAAAACTGTATCGTCGTTAACGTGCCGTCCCGCGGCGCCAGCAATATCACGGACATCACCTACTCCAATTTCTGGAACTGCGGCTTTGCTACCCCGAAGGGGATGGGAAACACAGGTAAAGCGCCGTTGTTTGTCGACCCCGCCAAGGGGGACTTCCACTTGAGGTCCGGCTCGCCCTGCCTCAATGCGGGCGACCCTAAGGACGGATTCTCCAGGGAACCGTCTCCCAACGGCGGCAGAATAGACATGGGAGCCTATGGGAATCTCGGCAGGTCCGAATCGGTCGGAGCTTCCGGGAACGTCGGGTTCAAAAAGAGAAAGGACGCGCCCAGGTAAGCGCCCGTTCCGGGAGGAAACGCCGCGTGGGGGTTTGAAGGGTTTGTCTGTATGCAGGAATCGGCCTGCCGGACGCGCGGTGCGTCGGAGGCCTGTGAAGCCGGATTAACTGCAAGGAGAAAGCACCGTGAAGAATCCTTTTGAGAAGAATCTGATTGTAGCGGTATTTGTGGTATTGGCGGCGGTATCCGGCGGCTGGGGACATGGCGCCCTTGCCGAGGAAAAGCCCGGCGCCGGGCCCGGTCCTCGCGGCCCGGCCGGGCCCGATGTGCCACTGACCAAGGCAGAAAAAATGAGCTTCGAGAAACGCGTTACTGTCGATGGTCGGACGGACGAGGCGGTGCGGGCGGCGTGCCGACTCGCCGTGAAAAAGAAAATCGCCACGGTATTCCTCCCCGCCGGGCAATACGAGTTTGGAAAGACGGTGAAAGTATCCGCCGGGCTGACCATTCTCGGCGAAGGCTCGAAAACCTGCTGCCGCACCAAGACAAACAGCGTTCACCTCTTCAAGGCCGTCGGCGACAACGTCCGCTTCACACGCCTGAAACTCCAGGGCGCAGACACGACCACCGATAACAGTAACAACTCCTACGGCATAATAGTCTCCGGCGTCAACAACGTCCGCATAGACCACTGCGAATTGCTGGGGTTTTCGTACGCGACTACCTTCAGCGGCGAGGCCGTCGCGATGCTAGACCACTGCAAGGTTCATCACAACCTCCGCAACGGCCTGGGCTATGGAGTGGCGCTCTACTCCGGGGCGAAGGTGCTGATCTGCGACAACGAGTTTCGGCAAAACCGCCACTCGCTGGCGTCCAACGGCGCACTGGACTGGTCAAGCCCGAAGCGGGTCGGTAAGTTCCTCCACAAGAAAGGCGTGGACAAGACGCACTGGGAGTTCATTCACAACCTCGTAGGCTGCAACAACCTGTCGAATTATGAACTCTGCGCCGTCGATACGCATCCCGGCATGGACGGGACGTTCGTGGTCGAGAACAACATCTTCGAGAACCTCCGTCACGCAATCGGCATCCGGGACGGAGCGGGAGTCATTCGCCGGAACCTCTTCCGCAAACCGCACGGTAAATCGTGGCGTAAATGGTACGGTATCACCATCCGCTACGGCACTCACAACAGGATACCCGTCGAAAACGCCATGCCGCACCATATAGAAGTGGCGGAAAATACCTTTCTCAACGTGTCGAAGAAATATAAAAAATACGATGTCGGCAAATCAGAAAACATTACGGTGGACGGAAAACTACTCCCCAAAACCAAAAGCGATAACAAGTGGGACCTGACCTTCGCCAAAATGCCCCGGCTTGAAGTCGGCAAGGATGGGAAACTTCATCTCCGCAGGAACACCGACAGGCGGGTAACTGTTTGGGGTAAGGGCAAAGTCGCCGGTAAGGTTCTCGACAGCGCCGGAAAGGCCGTAACCGGAGCAACCGTTCATCTCGGCGTGATGTCCGCCGCCACTGACGCCCAGGGGCGGTTCGCGTTCGAGAACGTTACGGCAGGGAAGCGATTTCTGGTAGTAACCAAGCCGAAATTCGAGACCGCCATAGCGGGCTTCAGTATCACAGCCGGTAAGTCGTCCGACGTTGTCGTGCGTCTTAAACCAGACGGTAAAAAGACTGCCGGGAACGGCGGAGCCGAGAATAAATAACAACCTTAAAAACAGGAGAAACCACGATGAAGAACATTTATAAGAAAAACCTCGCCCCAATGGTATTTGTGGTATCGACGGTGGTATTTATCGGCTGCGGGCTGATCGCCTTTGCCGAGGACAAACCCGCCGCCAAACCGGGAAAAAGCATCAAACCCGGTCCCCGCGGGCCGGTCGGTCCTGACGTGCCATTGACCAAAGCCGAGAAAAATCGCCTCGCCACACGCGTTACCGTCAAGGGTTTCACTGCCGAGACCGTCCAGGCCGCCTGCGGCAAGGCCTCAACCGAAGGCATCCCGGTTGTGTTCCTCCCAGCCGGTAAGTACGAGTTCAACAAGACCGTTAACATCCCGGCCGGAATTACCATCCTGGGGTCCGGCTCCAAGACCATCTGCGTTAACCGCCAGCCGAAGGGGGCGACCTTCAGGATAAGCACCCCTAACGCCCGCATTACCCGCCTTCGCATTGAAGGCCCATCGACCAACCGCAAGTCGAGAGGAAGGAACAGCGGCGTGTCGGTATCCTCAAAATTCGCGCAGAACGCCCGGATTGACCATTGTGAGATCGTTTACTGCTGCTTCGGCGCGGCCTTCGGCGGCCAATGCGGCGGACAGGTGGACCATTGCCACATTCACCACTGCATCGTGGACGGGCTGGGTTACGGAGTGATCCCCTCTTCCGGCGCGCGGGTGCTTATGTGCGACAACGACTTCGGCCCCTGCCGACACTGCATCGCATCAAACGGCGCGCTAGACTGGTCCAGCCCGAAGCGCGTCGGTAAATACATCCACAAGAAGGGTATCCGTAAAACCCATTGGGAACTCGTCCACAATCGCTTCTACGGCGACAAGACCACCAACTATCACCGCCACTGGGTCATCGACACACACCCCGGAATGAACGGGACGTTCGTCGTCGAAAACAACGTCATCGAGAATATCCGCATGGGCCTGGGCATTCGCGACGGGGCCGGCATCATCAAAGGCAACCTGTTCCGAAACATCACCAGAACGGCAATCATCATCACATGGGGAAAACACAACGGCATCGTGGTCGAAGGCACTATGCCCAAGGACATTGATATATCGAAAAATCGCTTCGAAAAGGTGAAAAAGCAATACGACATCCGCAAGAGCGAGAACGTCAGTATTGACGGCAAGGTCGTCCCGGAGACCAGGACGGAACGAAAAGGCCCGAAGACGAAAATACCTCGATTGAAGCCGATTGTTGATGTAAAGGAACCGGAGACGAAGAAAGCAAAGACATAAAAGTCGGCGGCGGCCCTGTGGCGTTTATCTCTTCCTGCGTTTGAATCGTTTGAAGTACAATTGGCTTTCCGGTGCTGCGCCGTGCTTTTTCAGGAAGGCGAACAGGGCAAAGTGCGGCGCGCCCCTGCCGCCGTCGTCGGCCGGGTGATTTTCGTACCACTTTTGGGATAATTCCAATATCCGCGGCTCAAACCTGCAAAATCGCACCATATCGACGTCAAGGTTTTTCTTGTGCCCGCCCTTGCCGTTGACGTAATAGGAAAATGAAGGCTTATCGGCGTCCTTGTTCCACATCACCCGCACGAACGTATTGGCAAACCGCTTCATTTCCTTTTCGCTGAAGACCTTCGAGCCGCGAATGTAACCTTCGATGACCGCTCGGCAGTCCATGCCCGCGTAGCCGAGGTGTTCGCTTCGCTTGTCGGCTGGGTTGCGATAGGTCCAGTCGTAAGCGTCATTTTTCGCATCATATTTCAGGACGCTCTTAAAATACTTCAGCATCCCCGTGCCCTTGGCGTAATAGAACTTCACAAACTCCGGACGCCTGGCCTTGTACGGCGGGGAGTTGGCAATGCTGTGCATCACCCATAAGAACGAGGTGAAGGTCAGATATTGATTGTTCGGCACCCTGGCCTTCCTGTATCCGCCCCACCTCTGAAGGTCGATTCCCATGCCCTTGCCGGGATACCGGTCGTCGCTCCAGTTCTTGTGCCACTTGGCGACGATGTGGTCCTCGAGCACGCGCAGGTATTCGTCAGCCTTTTTCTTGTACCTGGGATGCAGTTTCTTGTCGTAATAGACGATCTCGACGAATTTCGCGATGGCCTCAGCGCCGATGCCGTCGTGGACTATGTATTCCTGATAGTGATGCTTGGGGTCGTACACGTCGCTCCCCCACGCCAAGAAACCATCTTTATACCCCGACCAGTATTCGTCGGTCCTGAACACGCCGCTGACCGGCACATCGCGCATGTGGGAAATCCACGTGTCTATGTTCGTAATCATCTTGTCCAGCCAGGCCGTTTCCCCGCTGACTTTGTATTTCCATTCGTAGCCACGAAGTATCGGACTCCAGCACCAGGCAACCAGGCCGGATGTAACGATGTTCTTATTAATGGCGTATTTCTTCCAGTCGTGGACGTAATTGCCCCATTTTTTCTCCGACGCGGCGTACCTGGCGTCCCAGTCCGCAGCAGGGCGCGTCGAAGGGGCCGCCATGAAAATCGTCGCTAATGTAATAAGAACACATTTTTGCATTTTCACGATCTCCTGTGATTATTTTTACTGTAACCGCCTCGTTTCACCTATACGATCTTTCCCGCAAGGGATGCCGCTACCAGGACCGCCACCAGTATAACAATGGCGGCGAAATATCGCTGCAACCTTTCGGCGTGTAACCTATGGCAAATCCACGCCCCGATCTGCACCCCGGCGGCGCTTCCGACCAGCAGCACCATTACCAGCGCCAGGTTGACATTTCCCCCCAGGCCGTACAGGACCGTACCAAGGACCGAAGTAATAACCACCACGCCGAGACTTGTACCGACGGCCTGGTGCGCGCCAAGCCCCACGACAATCAACAGCAGCGGCATATACAGCACGCCGCCGCCGATACCCAGCAGGCCAGTCATCAGGCCTACGACCAGCCCCACCGCCATCAGCCCCGTCACGCTGACGTGCGAAAGGGACGCACCGGGCAGATCGATATGAGGGCCGAGGCGCATTCGCTGAAGGAGACTCCTGCCGCCGTCCCGTCCTATCCCTCGCCAAACCACCCACCCAATCAGCAGCAGCATCGCCAGGTACGCCGCGTCGAAGATAGTCTCGAAGAGCATGGGGCCGAGGTACTGCTTCAGACCTGTGTGCGTGAACTTACCGGCGGCAGTTCCGGCCAGGGCGCCGCAGGCCAGCAGGAGCATCGCCCTGACTTCGACGTTCTTCATCCGCCAGTGCCTCGCCGCCCCCGCCGAGGCAGTGCCGATAGTGAAACTCAAACTGCTTCCGACTACCAGCGTCCGCTCCATACCCATCATGATCGCCAGAAGCGGAACAATCAAAAAACCCCCGCCGACCCCGAACAGCCCCGTCAGGACGCCGACAATCAGCCCAATCCCCACCAGCGCCGCCGGCAGGGCAGGACCGGTCAGGTACGACTGGAAGTCAAAGTTGAATATTTCCTGAAGCCCGGTCATGCCGGAATGTCGCTCTCCATGTCCCCGCGAACCCTGCGCTTGAGTATCCTGGCAAAGACCCAATCGCTCCCCAGCCCCCACGCCAGAGGCAGCAGCACTATCAATATGAGTTTTATAATAAGCGGCATAAGTCTCGTTCCGAAGGGAAAAAGAGGACGGGAGTCTTTTTCCACTATCGTGCATATTCGACGCAGCGGACTTCGCGGATGAGCGTTACTTTGACCTCGCCGGGATACTGCAACTCTTCCTCGATCCGCTTTGCGATGTCGTGGGCGACCTTGGCTGAAAGGTGGTCGTCAACGTTTTCGGCATCGACCATAACGCGGATTTCCCGGCCCGCCTGTATGGCGTAGGCCTGCTTGACACCTGCAAAAGCACGGGCGATTTCTTCGAGTTTCTCCAGGCGCTTCATGTACCGTTCCAGCGTTTCGCGGCGTGCGCCGGGACGGGAGGCGCTTATGGCGTCGGCGGCTGACACTATCGGCGTGTAGATGAACCGCGCCTGGATGTCGCCGTGGTGTCCCTCGGCGGCTTCGATGACCTCGTCGGCCTCGCCGTATCGTTTGCACAGGTCGGCGCCGATCTGCGGGTGCGTGCCCTCGATCTCGTGATCGACGGACTTGCCTATATCGTGGAGCAGCCCGCATCGCTTGGCCAGTCTCCCGTCGAAGCCGATCTCCTCGGCAATCATCTGCGACAGGAAGGCGACCTCGGTCGAATGTTGAAGGACGTTCTGCCCGTAACTGGTCCGATAATGCAACCGGCCAAGCAGGTGGATGAGTTTCGTGTGCAAGCCTCGGATGCCGACATCGACCGCCGTCTGCTTGCCCATTTCCTGTATCCGCCGATTGATTTCCTTTTGAGTCTCCGCAACCACTTCCTCAATCCGCGCGGGATGGATTCGCCCGTCCTGGACGAGTTTTTCCAGCGCCATGCGCGCCACCTCCCGCCTGGCGAGGTCGAACGCCGAAATGACCACCACGCCGGGCGTGTCATCGACGATCACATCGACACCGGTAGCCGCTTCGAAAGCGCGGATGTTTCTACCCTCCCGGCCTATGACGCGACCCTTCATCTCGTCGGACGGAATGCTTACCGTAGAGACAGTGGCCTCGCTGGTATGCTCGGCGGCGTAGCGCTGGATCGCCATCGTAACGATCTCGCGGGACTTCGCCTCGGCGGTCTCTTCAGCCTCTTCCAACCGGCGCTGGACCAATTGGGCGGCATCGGCCTCGATATCGTTCTCGACCTCGGCCAGGAGAATTTTTCGTGCATCTTCCATCGACAAATTGGCTACTTTGAGCGACTGGCTTTTCTGCTGGGCGATCAATTCGTTCAGGTGCCGGTCCTTGGTAACGAGGGAATTTTCACGCTCTTTGATGGTCCTTTCAGC
>DAOVLS010000007.1 GCA_030631125.1 Planctomycetales bacterium | reverse complement strand
GGCAACGTTATGCAGGATGCGTCCACCGCGGACCTGATTTACTCCGTACCGCAATTGGTCGAATTCATATCAGCCGACCTGACGCTGCTTGCCGGAACGGTCATCCTTACCGGCACGCCGGGCGGCGTAGGCGAAGCCCGCTCGCCGCAGGTCTATCTCCGCCCCGGCGACACGATTACCTGCACCATCGACGGCATCGGCGAACTGACAAATACCGTAAAATAAGGTAGGCTGGGACGGAGCAAAGCGGAGTCCCACCTTTCTCCTGTAAAAGAGAATATCGAATAATGAACAAGGAATTTTGAATTACGAAGTGAAGAAACAGACCCTCCGGCAGGTGGTAGTTTTTACTTCGACATTCGAAATTCTCTGTTCGATATTCAATATTTTTTTTACCTACGCCCTATGCCCTACACCCCCTAGAAAAAAGGTGGGACTCCGCTTTGCTCCGTCCCAGCCTACAAACTAGTCCCTAATCCCTGGTCCCAAGTCCCTATCTTCATTCGCAGGTCAGGTTGTGGAGGTTTTCGTCGGCGGCGCGTTGCGCCAGAAGGGCTGTGCGGGCCGCAGACAGCACGTCGGCGGTGGTGAGCGCCTCGTCATTGTCCCGCTGCCCGGGAGGCAGGCCGCGGATTTCGTTCAGGAAATCTTCCCAGTATCCGCCCTCTCTGACAGCGGCGGGCTGGATGTGTTGCGGCGAATCGGAATCGTTCGAGTAGAGCATTACCCCGTCTGCAACGGCCGAGGTCTCCGCCAAACCGGCGTCGCCGTGGAGCGTGAACCGCCAGTAGCACGGGACCTCGTAGGCGAAGTTCTCCGGGGTCAGGTACGAAACGTCTCCGATAACCCCGCCGTCGTTGTCCAGCCGAAGCATCAACTGCGCGCCGTCCTGGAACCAGTCCAAATCGGTCAGGCGGGCGTTCCAGGCGCGGGCGGCTGTAACCGAAACGATCCGCCGACCGGTCAGCCACGGAATGATGTCAAGAGCATGAACGGCAAGATCGTTTATCGTTCCGCCCTGTTTGCCCGGCTGGAAGTACCACTCAGGCCTGACGCCGCGTGCAAGTGGGTGCTGGCCGTTGAAATAAATCGCGTGTACCTCGCCGATCCGCCCGGAGCGGACCACCGCCCGCAATGCCAGGAAATTGCCGCTGTCGCGCAAGTCCAGTTGGCAGCCGACGGAGAGATTCTTCTGCCGGGCCAATTCGGCAATCCTGTCGAGTTGGTCCAGTTTCGTGCAGATCGGCTTATCGGAGATGACGTGTTTGCCGGCTTGAAGTGCACGGATAACGATCTCGCCCCGCCGGGCGTAATAGTCCCCCACCGCCAGGACGTCGAAATCGCCCTGCCGATACATCTCATCATAGGAATCGTGCGTCAGTTTTACTCGCCCCGCCGATTCGGTCTGCTCCCGCGTGGGAGTGTCCTCCTCGCAGGCTGCGGCAATCTCCACGTCGTCAGACCGGCCGGCCAGATCGTATATCCCGAGAATGTGCCCGTGACGGAATCCCGCAAACGCGATGCGAAGTCTCATAATCGCCCTTTCTCATTCAGTACATATCGCAGGAGGATGTCGTCGCCAATCTGCTCGATGCCGGGAGCCGGCAGGCCGAAGGCTTCGTCAATTGTGTCGATGTCAGCCCAGTTCAAGGGGCCGATACTACCGGGGCCTCCGATGATCTTCGGGGCGATAAATACCAGCAGTTCATCGACCAGACCCTGGTCGATAAACGCGCTGTGAACGCCCCTGCCCCCCTCGACCAGCAGATATGTCCATTGCCGCCGGCCAAGTTCCGCCAGTAACGCCGGCAGGTCCACGCAACCGACGTAACCGGCGGGCAGAGTCAGGACTTCAGCGCCGGCGTTTTTTATCGCCTCAACGGAAACCGACAGAGCATCCTTGCGCGTCGCCACAATGACGGGCGAAATATCGGCGGTTTTCATCAGCCGGCAGTCGGGTGAAATGGACGCCGATCCGCTGATGACGAGCCGGGCGGGTTGTTTTTCCATGTCTTTACCGTCGGCGTCCCTTGCCGTCAGCAGCGGGTCGTCGGCGCGGACCGTACCGGCCCCCACGCAGACGCCGTCGCAGAGGCTGCGAATCTCGTGGACCCGCCGACGGGCCGATTCGCCCGAAATCCACTTGCTGCTGCCCGTGTGCGTGGCGATTTTTCCGTCGAGGCTCTGCGCCCATTTGCAGATGACCCAAGGCCTGCCCGTCGTCCGCAGTTTCACATAGGCAGCCAGGAGTCGCTTTGCCTCGTCGGCCATTATGCCGGTTTCCACTTCTATCCCGGCTTTTTTCAATGCCGATAGTCCCCCGCCGACAACGTTCGGGTCGGGGTCTTCCATCGCAACCACGACACGGGAGATACCCGCAGCCACAATGGCCTCGGTACAAGGCGGGGTCTTTCCACGGTGGCAGCAGGGTTCGAGCGTAACGTACATCGTCGCACCGGCCAGGTCGGCCCCGGCGGCGCGAGCGGCGGCGATGGCTTCGACTTCTGCGTGCGGGCCGCCGAAACGCTTATGCCAACCCTCGCCGATAATCTTACCGTCGCGGACGATAACCGCTCCGACCATCGGGTTCGGCTCAACGGCCCCCCTGCCACGCTCGGCCAGATCCAACGCACGCGCCATAAATTGCTCGTCTTCGGACATGCGGTCATTATAGCGAAATCTTTGGAGTCTGCCTTTTCATAAAGGAGCCGACTCGATTATACTTCAACCACTGCTTTATAAAAGGAATGGTAAAAATGTTCGAACCGAGAACCAACGTGTCCGTAAATGATGGAGAAATCCACATCAACGGCGCGCCGACCTATCCCGGCGCCGCCCGCGCCGAGGGCCTGCTGTTCAACGTCCGCACCGTCAATGCGACTTTCGACGACACGCTGGGCAAGGTGGACTGGTGGGACGACGACGGCTCGCATCCGGAAAACGACTTCGCCAATTACGGCAAGTGGGTCTCGCCCGAATCGGCATTCGCCAATACGGAGCGATTCATCGCCGCACTTGGCGAGTATAAGAACCACGGTATCCTTGCAGTTAACCTGAACTTTCAGGGCGGACATCCGCTAATGTCCAAGACGGACATCCGTGAAGGCCACGGCAGCGCAGGCTCACGTCCCAACGGCCATCGGGATTTCTACCACAACAGCGGCTTCCATACCGACGGCTCAATCGACCCGAACTACGCCAAACGCCTCGGCGATATTATCGAGGCCTGCGACCGCCTGGGCATGGTGGTCATTTTGCAGATGTTCTACTTCGGGCAGGATACGGTTTTCGAAGATAAACAGGGCATACTCACAGCCCTCGATAACGGCGTCGATTTCATCTGCGATCGCGGCTATCGGAACGTGCTTATCGAGATCGCCAACGAAACCATGAAAGGCCACTATCATCATCCCATCCTCAAGCCGGCGCGGACGGCCGAACTGATTGACCGCGCCCGCCGGAGAGGGCGGGAAAAACACGACAGGGACCTCTTCGTCAGCACTTCCGAGGCGGCGATGATGAAAACTTCCGAGTCGTTTATGAAGGACAATCAATGGACCTTCGACCAGATCGACCGCGTGTTCCAAGCCGCCGATTTCATCCTCCTGCACGGCGGTGATAATATCGAAGTCGGCCCGGTCGGCAGCGTCAGCCTGGTGGTCGATAAAATCGATTACTTCCACTCGCAATCGTGGTTCACCGAATCGCCCAGGCCTATAATTTTCAACGAATCCAACGGCGAGAACGCCTTCAACGCCATAGTCGAACGAGGCGCGTCCTTCGGGCTGCACTCGAACAATGTGCAGACCATGTGGCCTCCGAAATGGGGGGTGTGGGAAGCGGAACATTCGTGGTTCTTCAAAAAAACGAAGGCCCTGACCGGGAGTTGATTCGCCCTTTACGCCGAAACCTTATTCGCACGCAGCCACGATACGCTCCAGCAGCGGGCCGGCGATCTCGTTGCTCTCATCTTTCGGGCTTCGGTTCGGACTTTGTGCCACGACCATGTCCAGGCTTGGGCAGACCCAGATGTGATTTCCCGCTGCACCTGCGGCGGCAAATGAATCCTTTGGTAGCGTCGGCCAGAGAACGCCGTGGTCGTTGGTCCAGAAGCCGTGGCCGTAACACCACTTGTCCTGCGGGTTATTGGCGACGATATCCGGGGAAGTTTTGGTGGCTTGGCGCATCCAGTCCTCCGGGATTACCTGCTGGTCGTCCCACCGCCCGAAGTGCAGCCAAAGCAGCCCCATCCGGGCCATGTCGCGGGCGCTGGAGTCGCAGCGCGGGCTGTGTCCGAAGATGTCCTTGGCTGCGCCCGGCGGGTGTTGGAAATCCGTGTAGTGATGGGCCCATACGCCGCCGATGGAGTTGCGAATCTTCTCCTCGATTAACTTGCCGACGCCCGGCAGACGGTCCGGATCGCTGCTGTCGTACAACCCGTAGGCCGCCTCGATCGCGTGGCAGAGAATATTCATTCCGAAAGTCTGGTAGTGGAATATACCGCCGGGTGTCTCGCCCGGCTTCATATAGCCGGAGGTGTTGCTGATTAGTTGGCGGAGTGTAATGCCGCGGTCTTCGGGCTTTGCGAAGCGACCCTCTTTGGGGCCTCGGCCTTCGGGCACGTCCATCATCTCGGGAAAATAGTCCACCGCCAAATCGTCGGCCGAACCGATCTTTCCCTCGGCGACGGCAACGCCCAGAATGGAGGAAAACAGGCTCTTGGTCGCCGAGGCCATGTTGCGCTTCTCATCGGTCGGCACGCCCTGTTCCCACTCGGACACCATTCGCCCGCCGCGCACAATGACTACGCGGAAGGGATTCTCGCCGACTTCGTCCTCGTACCAACGCCGAACAGCCTCCAACTTATCAGCGCCAATGCCGACTTCCTCAGGCTCGGCCTGTTCCCACTCATCGCCGGGAAACACACTTTCCATTTCAGGCCCCCTGCCCGCTGCTTTTTTGGAGTTCAGCCTCATAAGTCTCGATCATTTCAATGACCCGGAGCTGGGTTTCATCAGGGATGGGGGTCGGCTGATGCTCTTTCACAATCCGGTCAACTTCGTTTTTCAACCGTTGCTTCAACGGGACCTTTTCGGAATCCATCCAGGCCTTATGGGATATCCGGGTCATAATTTTCGGATACCATACTTCTTTTCTGTAGAGTTCCAGCGTCAGGTCCCTGTCGAGGAAACTGCCGCCGGGGCCGACTTCGGCAAGTTCTTTGATGCTGTCCTGAATCCTGGAGGTATCTATTCCCGAAAGGTATCGCTCCGTGTAGCCGATTATCTCGTCGCCCAGGACCAGCAGTTCGTTGGACGTCGTCTGGGCCGAACTCATCCAGCCGACGTCATGGACCAAGTTGGAACCCGACAAGGCATTCAGGAGGATTGACGTTCCACATTCAAAGGCGGCCTGGGCGTCTATTTCGTGTGAATCCGTCGCTCCGGCGGTGCCGAACGACGGAATGTCATAAAACCGCGTCAACTGGGCGATGGCGGTGTTCATAAGTTGCAGTTCCGGGCCCCCATAGGTGAAGATCATACCCTTCATGTCCAGCGTGGTGAAGACGCCGCCGAAAATGATGGGGGTTCCCTTCTTGTAATTCTGAACGAGGACCAGCCCGCTGAGCAGTTCGCATACGCCGCACAGCAGTGTGCCGACAAGTGTTATCGGCGCGGTACCGCCGGACATGGGGCCGGGGGTATTGAGGATCGGAAGTCCGTAATCCGCGGCAGTCAGGAGTTTATCCAGCGAATGGGCGGTATGCCGGAGCGGAGAGACCGGTTCAGTGTAATAGATAATGTAAGGTTTGCTCAGAAACGCCTCTTTCGAGCCGGAGATGACGCCGCACATCTCAACTATCACGTCCAGGCTCTTTACCGTGTGGGACGTGATAATCATCGGCTTGATAGTGTTGGTCAGCACGGTGAAGATTTCCCGCACGTCGCGCGACTCTGCCGGTACGTCGCTGCAATGCGCCATTGCCATGTAGAAGTCGATGTGCTTCAGCGCATCGGTTACCAGCGCGTTCTTCGCGCATTCTTCGGAGGTAAAACTTTTTTGCTCGCCGTCAATCTCGGCCACGTATGGACACGAACCGCCCGCGCCGAAATAGACGTTATCGGCCTCCAGTTTCATTTGGAGTTCGCCGATGCGGTTATATACGCTAATGGACGAAGGCGTCAGCCCGACGGCCTCCTCAACCAGATGCGACGGTATCTTTACCAGATTGTCTTTCTCAATCTTACAGCCGGCCGAACGGAGAATCTCGACGGCCTTTTCGCTCTGGAAAACAACACCCACGCGTTCCAGCACGTCAAGGGCTGCATTGTGAATTTCCTCAATCTGGCTTTGCGACAATAGAGAAAAAGACGGCGAACAATTGCGAATCCTGTTTGGAATGATCATAGTCTGCGCCTTTCCGAAACCTGCGGCCGAGGATTACTTTGCCTTCTTCGGAGTAAAATCACCCTTCGCCGGATCGGCAAACAGCGGATCTTCGCTGATGTCGCCTTTGCCCGGCGGAACGCCGCTGTACTTGCCGGCCTTGTTGTTCCAGACGTTGTTGCCGGTCAGAGTAAGTTTGCAGGCACGTTTGCCCGTGCCGGTATGACTTACCCCAAATCCCTTATTCCCGGCGATTATGTTATTCATTATGTTCAAGCGTATTCCGGTTATCGCTTTGATGCCGTCTCCGGCGTTACCGTAGATTATGTTGTCTGTTACGTCCGCCTCTCCATAGGTATTCTTGCTTGCGGACCATCCGTGCT
Organism: Planctomycetales bacterium; assembly: GCA_030631125.1. The sequence continues at coordinate 12,225 of DAOVLS010000007.1, read as the reverse complement.
CCATTGCCAGTATTCCGGGACCTTTGTTGTTATAGATGCGATTATTCTTGATCGTCGCATCACTTGTCCCCCACTGCTCGTTAATTTGAATACCACACTGCAAGCCTTCTGTTATTGTATTGTTGGTTATTAGTATATGTCTGGGACCCGCGGCTATGCGTATGCCGTAGTGACCGCCCATGAGTACATTATCGCGCACCTTATAATTGGTCGAGGTGTCCATGACTATACAGGCGTACCCGCCCCCCCTCTTGTCCACTTTGTTTCCTATGACGTGGATGTTCTTATTGGACCTGTCTATGTGGATATACGAGCGAGGGCCTTTGAAACTGTTATTGAGAACATGAATGTCCTGCGTCCAGGCGAAGACAACGTTGGAATTCAATATGGTATTGTGCCTGACAATGATGTTTTTGCTCCTGGCCGATGTGCTCCCGCCCGTTGTATTCGATCTGATAATCGCAGAAAGATAAGAGGTGTTGAGCAGGCTTACGACGGTTACATTCCGCACGTTCCAGGCGTGGATTAACGATCTGCCTTTCTTGAATGTGCTGGTAACCTTAAATCCCTCGAATACGAAGTTTTCGAGTACGGGCATTTTCTTCCAGGGCTCGCCGGGAAGGGGATTCTCATGCGGTATCGCAAATACGTCCTTCGTCGGGTCGTTGGCCCTTATCTCGGAGGCGTGAGTGCCCTGAATCGTAACATTGTTCCTGTTGATGACGATTGTTTTGTGAACGTTGTGCACTCCCGGCAGCAGTTCGACTGTTCCTCCTTTGGGGGCAAGCGAATATATCGCATCCGGGATTGACTCGCCCGGTTTCAGGCGAATATGTTTCTTACCGGCCGGCGTGGTAAAACCGGCGACGGGGCTTTTGACGCAGGCATCAATATCCCACGGTACATACGTATGTGCTTCATAGTAGTAAGTGGTTTGGGGCGCCAGGTTGTGCAGTTTGATTTCGGGCGAGTTGCTGTCCTCATGCCAATCGGACCAGGCAGCGTCGCTCATGTCTTTGTTGACGGAGTATCTGACCCGGTGATTCCAGGTGCGTGGATATTTCCACCTTATATACCCAGCCGTGGCCAAAGGGGTTACGGCAACGTCTTTTACCGGAGAAATCTTTTCCTTCGAGACCCTGTCGCAGAAGAAGCCGCGGTTCCCGATTTCGTAGCCGACGATCAGCACCCATTTCTTATCGCCTCGCAGGTTACAGACCAGACACGCCGTTCCGTCGCCATCGTACTTCCTGCCGTCTCCGAGTTCCCTGGCTCTTGAAGGATCGGCGACCCACCTGGCCCCGTCCCAGTAGTAGCCGGTGAACAGGCCCGAACTGTTTCCCGCAATCAGGATCCATTTCTTGTCGCCGAATACGTCAAAACCGGCCGTTGCCTTGGAGCGGCTTCCCACGTCCTTCAGACCGGCGACTATCGATGCGTCTGAAACCCATTTAGCCCCGTCCCGGCAGAAACCCTTAAATGTTCCCTCATCGTTTCCGCTTATCAAAGTCCATTTGCCGGAACCTTTGAGATTCTTCATTATCGCAATGGAGGCCCTTCCCGAAATCGCGTCCAGACCTTTAACAGCGGCCTGGTCCGATGCCCATTTGGTCCCGTCCCAGCAATAGCCAAAGAATTTCCCTGCGCTGTTCCTGGCTATGAGTGTCCATTTCTTCTCGCCGGTCAGATTCGGCACGATGGCAGGCGCTGAATGGCCCCCGATATCCTTCAGGCCGTTGACTCTGGAGCGGTCAGGAATCCATTTCCGGCCGTCCCAGTAGTAGCCGAAGAATTTTCCATAGAGTTCTCCGCATATCATGGTCCATTTGCCGTCGCCCATTACGTCAAAAGCGATGGCCGGGGCGGTGTTTGATATGCCCCTTCCCATACGGGGCTGGATTCCATCGGCCAGCGACCTCTCCGATTCCCATCCGGTTGTGATTTCGGAACCGATCTCGGCAGCGGTTACATATTGCAGGAACCCGCCGGCAAATACAACCAGGCAGAGTGACATGATTTGCCGGACCTTTTTCATTTATCCATTTCCTTATGTCAGATGTGCTCGTTGACAATATTTTCGAGCATTTCGACTCTGCCTGACGTATTTGGGGAAATCTCGCCTTTTTTTAGCATATATTCGCTCAATTCAGCGAAGCCGACCTTGCCGGCCTTGATGTCTTCGCCGATGCCGGTGTCCCAACTGGCGTAGCGCTGTTCGAGAAATTCGTCGATCCTGCCGTCTTTGCGGATTGCGGCGGCGGACTTCAGGCCTCGGGCGAAGGCGTCCATCCCGCCGATGTGCGCGTGGAACAGGTCCACAGGCTCGAAACTCTCGCGGGCGACGTGGGCGTCGAAGTTCAACCCGCCGGTCGTAAAACCGTCGGCCCAGAGGATCGCCAGCATCGCAAAGGTCGTGTCGTACAGGTCCGTCGGGAACTGGTCGGTGTCCCACCCAAGCAGCAGGTCGCCGCGATTGGCATCGACGCTGCCGAGGATACCGTTGGCCAGGCAGAACTCCAACTCGTGAATGAAGGTGTGCCCTGCCAGCGTGGCGTGATTGGCCTCGATGTTCAGTTTGAAGTGGTTCACCAGTCCGTACTTCTGAAGGAAAGCGAAACACGCCGCCGCGTCCGAGTCGTATTGGTGCTTTGTCGGCTCCTTGGGTTTAGGCTCGATGTAGAACTGCCCGTCGAAGCCGATCTGCTTCTTGTAATCAACCGCCATGTGGAGGAACCGCCCCAGATGGTCCAGTTCCCTTCCCATGTCGGTGTTCAGCAGGCTCTTGTATCCTTCGCGTCCGCCCCAGAAGGTATAACCTGCCCCGCCGAGTTCTTTTGTAACTTCCATTGCCTTTGCGACCTGTGCGGCTGCGTATGCGAAGGCGTCGGCGTTGGGACTGGTGGCGGCTCCGTGCATGTAACGCGGGTGGGCGAACAGGCAGGCAGTGCCCCAGAGCAGTTTCACGCCGGTCCGTTCCTGCTCGGCCTTGAGCACCTTGACGATCTCGTCGAGGTTTTTGTTACTCTCGGCCAGCGTAGCGCCTTCGGGGGCGACGTCGCGGTCATGGAAGCAGTAGTATCGGACGCCGAGTTTCTCGAAGAACTCGAAGGCCACACGAACGCGATTGGCGGCGTTTTCGATTGAATCGCTCCCGTCATCCCACGGCATCAGTCGCGTGGGCTGGCCGAACTGGTCCGCTCCGGCGTTGCGGAATGCGTGCCAGTAGGCGACGCTGAACCGCAGGTGCTCAGCCATCGGCTTGCCTTCGACGAGTTCGTCGGGATTGTAATGCTTGAAGGCGAGGGGATTTTTCGAGTCCGGGCCTTCGTATTGGATTTTCTTAACGTCGGGAAATGCTTCTGCCATGGTTTTGTATCTCCTGTCTTGTAAGTTTACGGTGCAGGACAGCATTGTATCCCGGTAGCCGTCGGGCGGCAATCTGTCATCAGTCCACCCGCGTCAGGATTCTTCCTCAAGGAAGCGGCGTATCGCGTGTGCGAGGTCCCGGCCCAGCGCCTTGGCGGTTTCGGCTGTTACCGCCCTGCCTCCGGCGGAGGCGTAGGGGATCTCAATGCTCGAAGCAAACCGCAGGCCGGGCAGTTCGCCCGCCCATCCGTTGAAACTCCGGCCCTTGCCGAAACTCTCTGCCTTGTTCCAGCCCTGACCGAACGGAAGGTTGTTCTCTGCCTTGAAAACAAGCGGGCCTGTCTGGACAGATTCGAGAATTTCCGAAAACCGCCCGACGCGACGCCAGTTTTCCTCGTTCGCCGTTCCGACAAAATGTATCTCCTCGTGACCCTCGCCGCGAATCCACGGACAGTGCATGTCCAGCGCGAACCGCAACCGGTCGGCCGACCAGGCGGGAACCAACTTACGCAGTGCGCCCGTTTCGGGGTAGATACTCAGGCCTTCATAGTCGCGGTTGTGGTCGCGTGGCTGGCGGTTCTTGCCCTGGTCGCCGTCCTCGACGCCGTCCTTATCGACAAACGGAACCACGAGAAATTCAACGTTGTCGCGGAACCACTCGCCGTCGTCGCCCGCGGCAAGGACGGTTTCCATAATGCCTTCCAGGACCCAGCCGGCCATCATCTCGCAGCAGTGATGTCGGCAGGTAAGCAGTACGCGAGCGTCGCAACCCCCGTCGAGCCGGCCCAGGCGGAGCAGTTCGATCTCCCGACCCTTCCGGCTTCGGCACAGGACGCCCGGCTCCAGGTGCGGGTTGTCACCGAACCGTTCCAGGAACCGCCGCAGGTCCGCCTCAAGATACGACATGGCGACGCAGAAGCGGACTTCCTCGGCGTCGGCGGCGAAGGTGTACGTGAAGCCGGCGTTCTCGACAGCCTCGCACCCGAGCCAGGTCCACGCTCGGCCCCCGTCGGTACTGACGGCCGGGCCGAGGACGCCTGTCACGTCGCTGCCGGTGAACTGGAACCGCATCCGCCTGCCCGCCGCACCACGCACGCGGAAATACCAGTAAAACCAGTCGCCCTCTGTGTCGCGCAGGTCCTGCCTGATATAGGCCGTGTCGGCCTCTATCCTCTCGACCAGAATATTCCCGCCCGGAAAGTCGCAGTCAATTGTCGGCGGACAGTTCACGTATCGGCTCCTCTTATCGATTCAGTTTGCAGGCTGGGAGTGATGCCCTTCGACTCGTTCCGCTCGCTCAGGACATTTCAAAACCCGCCGGAAGGCGGGTTTTGAAATGGAGATGAGGGGACTCGAACCCCTGACCTGCTGATTGCGAACCAGCCGCTCTCCCAACTGAGCTACATCCCCAGGATTTCAGCGACAACAGTATAACAATTCGACAGACTACGCCAAGAGACTTTAGGGACGCATCATTCTGTTTTGTAACAGGCCCCCGCTTTAGCGGGGGTGGTCAAGGCTCGCCTATCCTCCCCCTTTCTCTCTTTCCCGCCCCCTGGGGGTGAGAAAGAGAGAAAGGGGATGATATAAATAACCCCTGTGTACCCCCGCTAAAGCGGGGGCCTGTTACAAAGCATAAAAAGTGTCGATCACTGTGAAAGTTTTTCTAAACTGCTTATACTCTTCGGAGAAAGGAACAAACAATGGAACTCCAGGATAAAAAAATCGCGATCATGCTCGACCAGGCATATCAGGAACTGGAAGTGTGGTATCCGTATTATCGGTTCGCCGAAGAAGGGGCCGAGGTCGTGCTGGTCGCCCCAGAAGCCGGCGCTACGTATCCGTCGAAACTGGGTTATCCGTGCGTTTCGGACAAAGCCGCCGGTGATGTGGCCGGCGGGGATTTTGACGCCGTGATTATCCCCGGCGGCTGGGCGCCGGACTTCATGCGCCGGGATAAATCAATGATCCGCTTCATTCAGCAGTGCGCCGAGGCGAAGATCGTCCTGGCAGCCATTTGCCACGGCGGATGGATGCTCTGCTGCACCGACGCGCTGGAAGGCCGGCGGGCCACTTCGTTCATCGCCATCAGGCACGACATGATTAACGCCGGGGCCGACTGGGTGGATAAGGAATGTGTCATCGACGGCAACGTCATCACCGCCCGCACGCCCAACGACCTGCCCGTCTTCTGCAAGGCGATTATCAAGGCGCTTTCGTAAAAGACTGCCACAGAGGCACAGAGGACGCAGAGAATTTGAGTTGTTACAAATGACTATTCCTTTGCCAATTACCATTAAGGATGAGCGACCCCTGACGCCGCCGGAAAGCCCGTACCACCAGTGCGGTCACTGCCAATACGTTGGTACAGATATTCACATAGGGCAGACATGTCCCGCATGCGGAAATCAAGTTTCTGGTTACGCCAGTTGGCCGGATCGCGAACTCCTCGAGTTATGGCGTGACGAGGTAGCCATGTGGAACGAACAAAGGGTAGAACTTGCCCATGTCGTTGATGCGATGTATTTCGAGGCCTCGGTCTTTCACTTGATGTTTTGGGGTACCGTCTGGCTGGACCCGGAACTGAACTGGATTGGTGTGCCTTTCAACGAAACGAAGGACAAAGAGGATCGCATCTGGAAATATCTTTACAATATTCGCTCACGTAAGGCTACCAACTTGGCCCTGAAGCGTTTATACCATGTTTCATGGCACGAAATGCTGGTCAGGGTGCTGGGGAACAAAGAAGCGGAATCTTTCTACAAAAACTACCTAAGGCTTGCGAAAGTGCGCAACCAGATCGTCCACAGGGGAAAGCGTATCGACGATAATGCCGGACAGTTGCTTAACTGGTGCCTAATATTTGTGCCCAAGTGCTGGGTAGTATTCTCTCGCCTTCACAACGAGTATATTCATAAGCCGATGTTGCGGTGCAAACAACAAGAAGGGGATAGATGTTAGAGTTTGGGGGTACAGAAGTCACAATGACGGTTAACAAATCGTGGTTTGTGAGGCCACGATACTACGTCCTATCCCTTCGGGACGCGGAGTCCGACCTTTCTAGAATCGGACAAGCCATTAATTAACCTAACGACCTGAGGGCCAAGTATGCAATATTTTTTTGTCCTTGTCGATTATTGCCATGAATGCTTTGCGGCCGCGCAGTAATATTAGCGATCCATCTGGACCGGTAGTAAGGTGAGTGACGCTATTTTCATTAGCATCGTTCAGCACCAAGAATGGCGTACCGGACGGAAAGACTGCAAGATTAAAGCGACGCTTGCTCTTCTTGTCAGCCAACCACAAAGACGGTGAGCCATCATTTCTCAAGCCCAAATGAGCACGCGTTTGTATCTTTGACATATCAACTTTCCCAGCCAGAAGCAATTGCATCCGTTCAACGGGCCTGTCGCTAGGCGGAGGTAGATATGTCATGGTTAGTCCTGCATTGTCGGCTGCAAGGCCAGCGTCAAGAAATATACTCGTGCCAAAGAGTCCCCCGAGCTGAAAACTTGCTTTCTCATCGGATGTACTTATTGAAACACGACCAGCACCTAGGGTTAATTCAGAACGGTCTCCCCCATTCGAAACAGTCAGCGAGGCACATTTCATACCCATTGACCCGTACATGGTCAGCCAAGGACTGCCATCAGAAGATACCCCAATCTCAACTCCAGACTTTCTGTCCACGCCTCGTTTGGCAAATGAGGCTGTGCTTTTGTGAAGAAGGGAGAGAACGGGAGTGCCATCAGGTCGTATGGCCAGTGATGCGCGTTTGTCGCCATCTATGCCATAAAGAGATACGGCAGGATCTCCTTTGGACGTAGCACCAATCACGACAAGAGTCTTTCCTGTCTTGCCTACCAATTCGAAACGCTCGGCGCAAATCGTTTTTGGCATCTCCGGACGCTTGGGAAGAAGGGCGATCTTTCCCTCTAGACTCTTTATCCTTTCGTTGGCAGCGGTTGCTATGCGTTTCGCTTCATCAACCATTCGCCTAGTTTCTTGCAATTCTTCGCTCGTGCCATTCATTACGACGAGCCCCACAACGAAGCCTGCAACCAGGCAGACAATCCCCGCTGCCAGCGCGTAAGACCATCGGCGAATGGTCCTTGCGGTGCTGCTGCGCTCACGACTCTGCTTGTCAAGTGAGGCTGTTTTTCCTCGTTGGGTCATTGAATTCTCCAGGTCGGCGCTCACACGCCCATCGTTGTTAATAATGAGCGCAGCCCCGCAGGATTGACAACGACCTCTCTTGCCAAAAGCACTCTCATGAAATGACAACGGCTTCTTGCATATCGGACATTCTGCCTTCATCTCTGGCTCCTTTATTAAAGCGTTGTTTTTACACCCATGGCAGACCATGTTGTCTGCCACCAAAGCATTCAATGAGAAATCTGATAGATTGCAGGGCGATAGCGAGGCGGCGGGATTGGTTTATCGGCATCGCGTGCGGCTTGGAGCCAGGCGTCCTTGACTTTTTCTACTTCGGCCAGCGCCTCTTCCGGTGTCGCGCCAAAGGCAGAGCACGACTCCAGGTCGGGGATGTCAGCGATATACCCGCCGTCCTCCTCGCTGTAAAAGATGTTAATGTGGTAATCACTCATCGTTATTTATCTAATTTTATATTCTCTGTATTCTCTGTGCCTCTGCGGTCATTCAAACAGCGCCGTGCCTATTCGGAGGATGGTTGCGCCTTCTTCTACGGCTGATTCGTAATCCTGGCTCATTCCCATCGAGAGGTGTCGGAAATCGTTTCCGCCGATTTTTTCGCGTCGCATGTCCTCGAACAGTTCGCGGAGTCGGACGAAGGTCGGGCGGGCCTTTTCGGGGTCGGCGGACAGTGCGGCCATTGTCATCAGCCCGGCCAGGCGGACGTGCTCCATCGTGGAGATTTGATCGACCATGTGCGCCACCGCCCCGACGGCGACGCCATACTTCTGCGGCTCAGCAGAACAGTTGACCTCCAGCAGAATATCGGCGAGAAGCCCGGCCTGCTCGGCCCGGTGGTCGATCTCCTCGGCCAGGCGGAGCGTATCGACCGAATGAATCATCGAAGCGGCGGGCAGGATGCTCCTGACCTTGTTCCGCTGGAGATGCCCTATCATGTGCCAGCGGACCGGCTCCGGTAATTGCTTTTTCTTTCGTCCCAGCCAGGCGGATATCTCCTCGGCGCGTTCGATAAGTTGCCTGGCGCGGTTCTCGCCGAGGTCCACAACGCCCAGGTCGATGAGGGTTTTGACATCCTCGATGTCGGCGGCCTTGGTAACGACGAGAAGTTGAATCCCGCCGGGTTCACGTCCGGCGCGTTCTGCGGCGGCGGCGATGTTGTCCCGGACACGCCGGAGGTTGTCGATAATTCTCTTACGAGGAACAGCCATAGTCTCGAAGGTTAACAAATCTCGCCTCATCTAACAAGCCAGCTTGTCGTGAGCATCGTCGAACGGCTTGCCGTTTCGCATACCGTTGATTAACATTGATGCACCATGTACACAAAGATGATTATTCTGGCGGCTATGGTTTTCGCGGCAGGTGAGTCTCCCATGCCGACATCCGCGCCGGCTACCGCGACTGCGCCAGCCCGGCGCCAATGGGGTCGGAGTAAGGCGGGATTGAGCGTCTCGGCCGACGACGCGGGCGAGTGGTCCCTCACCCGACAATTGAAACTGGACATCGCCTTTCGCAATACCGGCGTCGTGCCGGCGTCGCTCGGCGGCAGGGAGCAACTGTTCGGCTACCTGCTAATCGCGCAGAAGACAAACATCTATTACACCGGGAAAATCAGGCCCGCCGCCGGCGTTGCGAAGTGGACGGGCAGGATTGCCCCCGGCAAGGTCCTGCACCTGCCGGCTTTTGACATAAGCGGGCTTGAGGTTTTTTCCTACATGCGAGGCCTGAAGGTCAAGGACGGTTATCCCGTCCAGATTGTCGCCGGCGAGGTCCGGGCCAGGCTTCCGGCTGGCAAGGTCGCCGACGTGCTCCGACCGGGGACGGTGAAGGTCAAGTGCGTTGTATATCTCGACCGCGGGCGTGAAGGGACGCTGCTGCTGGAAGGCAGGATGATCAGGGTTTCGCTGGGCGTGGGCGATTTTTCGCGCCTGCCGGCCGACACGCGGAAGCGGTTGCTGGTCGATCTGTCGGCGAGGATGAAAAAGGACGCCTTCAGCGCCAAGGCTGCTTGCGCCGACGCGGTTCGGATGGGCGAACACGCTGTCCCGGCGCTCATTGCAGTGGTTCACGACGGTCGTGCGAAGGGGTTCGCCCGTATGTGGGCCGCTACCGCGCTGGCGGGGATCGGCGGAAAGGACGCAGCCGACGTGCTTATCGAGTGCCTGACCGATTCGACTGCGGGCATCCGCCACGTGGCAGCCTATCACGGCCTGCGCGCCAAAAACGCAAAGTTCGACAAGGCGCTGAATGAGCGGGCCATCGGCGGTAAAGACCCGATGCTGACGGCATGGGCGATTATGGGATATTTGAAGTTCCGCAAGTCCGCCCCGGCGGCGCTTCTGACGGCGGGGGTCGATAGTCCGCAGTGGAAGGCACGGGCGGCGGTTGTTGAGACCATTGCCGCCGGCAGGCCCGACAAATCGCACCTGCCCATACTGCTGAAACTGCTCCGCGATGATAATGCGATGATACGCCGGCGGGCTGCACGGGCTGTCGGATACGTCGGCGACAAGTCGCCGGCGACCATCGACGCCCTCATCGCAGCGATGACCCTCAAAGGCGACAACGCCGCCGAAGCCGTCGCCGCGACGCTCTGCACGCTGACGAAGAAGAAATGGGCCTACCGTGCCGCTGCGACGCCGAAAGAGAAATCCGAAATCATCCGAAAATGGCAGCAGTGGTGGGAACGAAACAAGGCAACGTATCGCGCATCTGAATCGAAGAATTGACCTATTCGTCATCATTGGCAGGCAAGAGCATCGCCATTATGTAGGCGTTTTGAAAATCCTCGTCGAGGTTCAATTCGATTGTTGTCGGGGCGGCGGCTATGTGTGGAAGTTTCGTTCGCACCTCTTCATCCAGCAGCGCCACGAACGCGCCGGCCAATGAGCCGTTGCCGATGAAGGTGTACTTCCCGCGGTCGATGTCGGGCAGCAGTCCCATCGCCACGCAGTTTTCCGGGTCGATGTGTTTTGCGAATCCGCCGGCAAGATAAAACTGCTCTATCTCATCGAAATCCGCTCCGAAATGCTTCATTGCTATCTGGAGGGCGGCGAAGATAACGCCCTTTGCCTGGAGCAGCGTCGCTATGTCGCGCTCGGTGATGAGGATTGGGCGCAGCCCGTCGTCGGTCCGGTCGGCGGGAACAATCTGGTAGGCTGTTATCCCGTCGTCGGCCCGGACAATGCGAGTACACTTGGCCTTGGCTTCATCCGTGAATCGCCCGGTCTGTGAGATTACGCCCGCGCGGTACGCCTGCGCGACAAAGTCGATCAACCCGCTGCCGCAGACGCCGGTAGGTTTTGTGTCGCCTATTACGCTATATATCGGCTCGGATTCAAGCCCTTTCAGTGCGAACGTGTCAATCGCTCCGACCGCCGCCCTCATCCCGCAGGTCAGCCCGCTGCCCTCGAAGGCAGGACCAGCCGGGGCGGCGCAGGCAATTGAGCGGTCGCGATTGCCCACGACGATCTCGGCATTGGTGCCGATGTCGATAATCACCGTCAGTTCCCGTCCTGTCGTCAGTCCGCAGACGTACATGTCGGCTGTGATGTCCCCGCCGATATACCCTGCCGCCGATGGGAAGATATCGACCAGTCCGTCGCCGTTCATCGCCAGACCCAGCGAGCCGGCGAGATAAGGCCCAGGGAAATTAGTTACCGGCGCGAACGGCACGCCGCCCATTCCGGCCGGTGATATTCCGCAAAACAGGTGCGACATTATCGTATTGCCCGAAACGGTCATGTGCGACACGTCCGCCTGCTGAAGTCCATGCCTGCGAACAAGCAGACTCAAGAGGCGGTTGACCGTCGATTCGACGACCAGGCCTCGCAGTTCGGAAAGTTTCTGCGGGTCGCTTGCGTAACTGATCCGGCTGGCGACGTCGTCGCAGCGGATGATCTGCTGATTGTATCCGCTGGCGGCATCGACGATTTTCCCTGCCAACAAATCCACCAGCGCGACAACGACGGTCGTTGTGCCGACATCGACGGCTGCGGCGAAGAGCGCCGAGGTCGTATCGCCCGGCTCGATGCGAATCAGGCGCCATTCGCCATCCTCGCCGGTGATGGTAACGGTCAGTTCGTATCCTGCTCGACAAACCCCTTCGGCGATGCGGGCGAGTTGCACCGACGAGAGAATCGTCCCTTCATAGCCACGGGCGTGCAGTTCGTCGATTATCCGTTCGAGGTCGCCTCGCGCGTCCTGCAGCGTGGGTTTCGACAGGTGGAGATATTCCTTGCGGACCGGCGGGCGGAGCGACCTCGGCGGCGTATGGGCGAAGTCCATGACGACTTTTTCGCCGGCAGAGACAAGGCTGTGACGTGGGATGCGGATCAGGAATTCGCCGCCCAGCAGGCGCGTCCGGCAGGCGAGGACACGCCTGGCCTCGCCGGCATCGATCGCAATGTCGCCGCCGTCAAGGTCGCTGAACCGCCCGGTAAGGACATCGACAGCGCACCCGCCGCACGTGCCCGCCCCGCCGCAGGCGACGTTCAGAATCACGCCGGCCCCGGAGACCAGGTCGGTCAACAGGGACGGCACGTCCGCCTCGCATTCAATGCGACGGCCGGGCAATTCGATAACACCTTGTGCCTTCACACTCATACTCATAGTCCACAAATCCTACATTGGGTGGCACGGTCAAGCGCAGCGAAGCGAAGCTTGGCCGTGGAATGTCCCGTTACACAT
>DAOVLS010000138.1 GCA_030631125.1 Planctomycetales bacterium | reverse complement strand
GCGGCGGTGTCCACGTCGCCGGCGACGACGAAGATGATATTCTGCGGCACGTACATTCGTTTGACGTAGGCCAGCACATCGTCCCGCGTCAGTTTGCTCAGCGGCTCGGCGAATCCGATTACCGGTACGGCGGCGGGATGTGTTCCGTAAAGGTCGGCTGCGTGCGCATACCACATGTGCCGCGACGGATTGTCCTTGCCCATTTCCAGTTCACGCTGGACGACGCCGTGCTCGCGATCGAAATCGGACTGCGTGATGTTCGGTCGGGAGACCTGATCGGCAATCAGGTCCACGCATTGCATCGTTTTGCTCGACGAGGCTGCGATGTAGTAACAGGTGCGGGCCTGGCCTGTGTTTGCATTTGACTGTCCGCCGATTTCGAGTGTTCGAGAGCGTTTCTCCCCCGACGAATGCGAAGCCACGCCGCCGGGCATCTCGTGGATGGATTCCTTCGCCACGAGGTGCTCGCATAAGTGGCTGAGTCCCGCTCCGAGCCATTCCTTTTCATACAGCCCGCCGGCGCGAACATACGCTTTGACGCAGACAACCGGGGCGTTATGGTTCTCGGCGACGATTACAGTCAGGCCGTTGGAAAGTTTGGCTACGGTAACGCCCGATTCGGTGGCCGACCGGGCGACGATTTCAGCCAGAGCGGTAGGCTGGGCCGATAGGCCCACCTTTCCTTGCCCGGGAACATCAACGGCAGCGGTGCATCCAGCGATGAAAGAAAGAATCAAAAAGTATCCAAGTGTTATTTTCTTCAAGGTGCTTCTCCAGTTATAAGGTGGGCCTCGCTTCCCGTAGGGACACTACGTGTCGCTCGACCCAGCCTACGGGGCCTACGGCGTCGGCGGTGTAGATTCCACGTCATTCAGGTACGCCAGCGTCCGTTCGAGTTCGTCCTTCAGGTGCCGCAGTTTCAGCAGCGACTTTACTCGCGTGATAAGTTCCAGGCGGTTGACCGGTTTGGAGAGGAAATCGTCCGTTCCCGATTCGACGCCGCGCTCGATGTCGGACAGTTCGTTCAGGGCCGTTACCATGATGATGGGGATGTCGCGGGTGTTCGGGTCGGACTTGAGTTTCCGGCAGACCTCGAACCCGCTCATCCTCGGCATCATAATGTCCAGCAGGATAAGGTCGGGCTTGACCTGTTGAACCATTTCCAGCGCCTCGATACCGTCGGCTGCGGTTGAGGTCTGGACGTCGTCGATTGTCTGGAGGTATTCGACCAGCAGTTCGAGGTTCTGGACGTTGTCGTCCACCACCAGAATCTTCGATGGTTTCAGTTTGTCTTCTTTTGCATCGTTTGTCACGGTAAGTCTCCTGCGTCCGGTAATTGGTAAAGACTAACGATTTGGAGGTCAAATCTCAACATTGCGAAACTCACAAACCCGTTCGCCGCACTTGGCATCGGCGCAGGCACAGCATACTATGCGTCTCGTGAGCGATCTTTTCAAAGACGATTCTTTTCCCTGTCCGCAGGTTGTCGGTGTATCCGTGGCGGCGAATGTCTGGGGAGTCTATGACTACCTCTGGCCGGCAGGGTGGCAAGCGCCGCAGGTGGGTATGCGCGTCCGCGTACCGTTCGGGCGAGGCGACCGAAAGACGCTGGGCTTTGTGGCGGAGATCGCCCGCCCGCCGGGAAAGCGGAAACTCAAAACGGCGGCGGAACTCCTCGACACCGAATCCCAACTGGATGAGAACCTGTTGCGGCTGGGCGAGTGGATGAGCCGGTATTACCTCGCCCCGCCGGGGATGGTCTTGTCGGCGATGATCCCGGCGGCGGTCGGGAAGTCCGCCCCCCGGACCGAGACCGTCGCGTATCTCATCGCTGAAAAATCGGACTGGCCGAGGTCGCTGGGCGCTCGCCAGAAACGCATCCTCGACGAACTGTACGAAGCCCGCATCCAGGGGATCGAACCTGTGCCGGTCGAGCAGTTACAGGCCCACGCCGGCGGGTCGCGCGACACCATCCGCCGACTCGTCCGGCGGGAACTCATCCGCACCAAAACCCGCCCGCAAATCCTGAAACAACTCGACGAGCAGACCGAACCGGACCCGTTCGACCTCAACGAGGATCAGAAAGAAGTCCTGTCCGCCGTGAAGACGAAACTCGCCGGCGGTTTCAGCGTAATGCTCCTGCACGGCGTAACGGCTTCGGGCAAGACGGAAGTGTACCTCCGCGCCATCCGCGAAGTCATCGCCGCCGGGAAGCAGGCGATACTCCTGGTGCCGGAGATCGCCCTGGCCACGCAGACGCTTCAGCGACTCGCCGGTCGCCTGGAGAGGGTCGCCGTGCTGCACTCCGGGCTGACGGCCGCACAGAGGGCGTTCTATTACGAGCAGATACGCGACGGGCACGCCACGACGGTCATCGGTCCGCGCAGCGCGATATTCGCCCCCGCCCGCAGGCTAGGCCTGATAATCGTCGATGAGGAACACGAATCCTCATACAAGCAGGAAACCGTCCCGCGCTACCACGGGCGCGACGTAGCCGTCAAACGAGGTTCAATCGAGGGTGTGCCGGTCCTGCTCGGATCGGCTACTCCTTCGCTGGAATCGCTCCACAACGCTCAGACCGGGCGATACGAACTGCTGAAACTACCACGGCGGATTCACTCCCTGCCCATGCCGGCGCTGAAACTGGTGGAACTGCGGAAGGAAATCACCCCCGGAAGGATCGAACTTATCGGGAAGACGCTGGGGGCCAAACTCGCCCAAACGCTCGACCGCAGCGAACAGACCATCCTGCTGATGAACCGCCGGGGGTACGCCAGTTTCGTCTTCTGCCCGTCGTGCAAATGGCAACTCCAGTGCGAGCATTGCAGCCGGGCGATGGTCTTTCACCGCGCCTTGAGCCTGGCAATGTGCCATTACTGCCAGGCGACCGCCGAGGTCCCGCGTGCGTGCCCTGCCTGCGGGAAGAAACTTATCCTCTTCGGGATGGGCATCCAGCGGATCGAGAGCGAGCTCGCGCGCAAGTTCCCCGCCGCCGTTGTCGCGCGGATGGACAGCGACACGATGTCCAGCCCGAAGCAGTTTTCCGAGGTCTTCGACCGCTTCGCCGCCGGGGACGTGGACATTCTGCTCGGTACGCAGATGGTGGCGAAGGGTCTGGATTTCCCGCGCGTAACTCTGGTTGGTATCGTCAGCGCCGACACTGCCCTTGCGATACCGGACTTCCGGGCGGCCGAACGCACGTTTCAGTTGATTGTCCAGGTGGCGGGGCGAGCGGGCAGGGCCAAGCGCGGCGGGGAGGTTGTCGTCCAAACCATACACCCGTCGGACCCCGCCATTCGCTTCGCACTGAAGCACGATTACGCGGGTTTCACAGCCTATGAACTGCCGCAGCGGGAATCGACGGGCGTTCCGCCTTTTGTGAGGCTGGTGCGATTTGTCGTCCGTCACGAGAAGGTCGCCCGCGCCGAAGCCGGGGCGCTGGCGCTGGGTAAAGACCTGCGTCGGCTTTTCGCCGGTCAGGGCGACGTGAAAATCATCGGGCCGATGCGGGCCGGTGTATTCAAAATCCGCAGCCGGTTCCGCTTCGAGATCGACTGCTATTGCCCAAGGCCGGGGCATATCCAGAACGTCCTTCTGGAAAAGATTCCCAAATTAAGCGCGGAAGTCGGCGCGGAGATCGTCATCGACGCAGACCCTGCCAGTCTTTTGTGAAAGGTAACACAAGATGAGAATACGCTTGAGACCTTACCATCCCACCTACGTCGTTGGGTACTACGGCATGGGCGGACATCCGGAAAGTTCCAACAGCATCGGATACAACGAGATACTCGAGAAGATAAAGTCCGACCCGGGCATCGAGGTCGAATTTGTCGAGGAGTTCGACGACATATGCCTGAAATGTACGCGGCTGGTTGAAGATGAGAATGGTTCCGTTTGGGGCCCTGACCACCGCTGCCACAGTAGCGATAATGCCGAACTCGTTCAGACCCTTCGAGCGGTGAACGAATGCGTGCTGGGCACACTGGGTCTGGAGTACGGTTCGGTGATAAAATTGAAGAGCCTTGTTGCGCTTTTGCGGGAGCGGATCCCGATCCTCTTCCACAATCAGATCGGCGGGACGGGCTTTCAGGAAGAATACGAGCATGGCCTGGATGAAATCGAAAAATTATGGGAATAGATAAAACAACCCGCAGGTCGATTAACAAATATGAAAGGGGATGAGCGGATGAGAAGATTATTGTATGACAATGCCGGCCGGGTCCGACAAGCCCGGTTGTATGCCTCACGGGTATTGGCAATCATACTGGGCGGATTTGCGATGCTGAATGTCCTGGGCGAGTGTGTTCGTCCGGGGTTTGACGCAAACGTCTGGTGGATTGATACTCGTTCGTTACCCGGTTTTCTGTCCGGAGCGTTTCTCCTGTCCGGAGGTCTTTGCCTGCTGGTCTGGGCGTTCAGGCCGCGGATGGAAAGACCGGAGCGATGGGTTGCCGGGCCGATTGTGGCGGTCTTGCTATCTGTGTGCCTGGCCAATACGTTCGTGTTTTACGAATTACTGCTTACCGGTGTGATTCAGTCGTCAATGCCGATCCCGTTTTCGCTTTTTGTGGCCGGGGCGCTGTTATTTATTCCCGATACGATTTGTCGGGAACCTCTTCCGTCGCGGCAGGTGAGGCGAAGGCCTGTACGCCTGGCGGCGGGGGTCGCTGTAATTCTGGCGGCCTCGACCGTTGGGCAGATGTACTGCTTCGGAAAAACGGATTATCGTCGCCGGGCAGATGCTATCGTCGTCTTCGGCGCGGGTGTCTATGCGGATGGTCGGTGTTCCGATGCACTGGCCGACCGTATGAGAACGGCGATCCGGCTGTACAAACAGGGATATGCCGACCGCCTCGTTTTATCCGGCGGACCCGGCAAGGGACGAATTCACGAAACCGAAGCAATGCGCCAAATGGCGTTGGGCTATGGCGTACCGGACCGCGCCATCGTGCTTGACCGGGCCGGTCTGAACACCCGCGCGACGGTCAGGAACACCGGCGAAATTTTCGACCGCCTTCACTGCCGGCGCGCCCTGGCGGTCAGCCATTTCTATCACCTGCCACGCATCAAACTTACCTATCAGCGCGCCGGACGGGAGGTCTATACAGTTCCTGCCAGGGAGAGTTATACCCTCTCGGCGATGCCCTATTTCATGGCGCGTGAAGTGGCTGCTATGTGGGCTTACTACGTCCGGGCCTAAGCCGCCGACCTGCTAGCAGATTCCAGGCTCCGCCGGATATATTTTACTCACGGTACGCGCAACCATGCATTCCGAATGCATAATTGCACGAAATATTTTTGCACAGACGCCGATCAGTCAGCCGCTGCGTCGGTGGCGGTTTTGTCGCCGAAGGACAGTTTCTTACCCTTCAGCAGCACGAGCGAGGGCTTCTTGCCGGTGTCGCACCGAATCGCGCCCAGCCTGCCGGTCAGTGTTATCTTGTCCTTGCCGTCGGGATCGGCGAAGGTCGTCTCCACGTCGTCGCCGGTTGTGCTAAGGACGTAATCGACGCCGCCGGCGCGGACAATCTTGACGCCTACGCCGGCCTTGTCGCCGGAGAGCACCTGGAGTTGCCGCACCTGCTTAATCTTGTCGTCCTTTCCGCGGACGGTGTCGGTAACGGCTATGAAGGCGTCGGGCTTGTCGCCGAACGCTTCTGCCTTTCGGCGGACGCACATGAGCGTTACTCGCTGCTCAACGTCGCGCTTGCCGATGTACCGCTGCCCGAAGGACTTACCGACGAAGATTTCTGTCCCCGGCGCAGCCAGGATGCGCACCCGCGTTACGGCGTCTTTATCGAACTCCGGCGGAATGGTCCGCCAGTCCTTCATGTCGCGCCAAGTGGCAGTGAAGGCCCCGTCGGTCTCTGCCCGACTGATTCCGGTGATGACCTTGGCGCCGCTGTTGGTGCGGTATTTGAAGCCGCTGATGTCGTACAGCGATTTTTTCTGGTCGGCGACCGGTTTGAGCGTCGCGCCGGTAACGGTGAGCGTTTCGCCGAGGCTGTGGACGTAGTAATCGTGCAACCAGCCGCCCTGGAGGCGGAATATATCGACAACGTACGGGCTGCCCGCAGCCATCAGTGTTACTGTCCGCTGATACATCCTGCCATCCTGTGCGACCTCGACGGCCTTGACGGCAGGGGTGTCGGCGAAGAACCGCAGGCTGCCCCGCCATGTTATGCACTTGCCGGCGCTGCCGCCGGGCGAACGCACCAGTGCGGTGTTGTGCGCCTCGGCCGAGTTCATCCAGGACTGTGTAGGCGTAACGTTGTTGAGGTAGCCCTGGTCGTAGAGCATCTCGTGGCGTGCGCCGTAGAGCAGCAGGTTGAACGGACCGCTGTGGCTGTGCCCGGTCCGCTTGGACCAGTCCACCGAGACGAACGTCTGGTCCAGCCCCTTGCCCGCACGCATAACGGCCAGGCGATTGGCGGGCAGGAGATAACTCG
>DAOVLS010000114.1 GCA_030631125.1 Planctomycetales bacterium | reverse complement strand
CCAACGGGGACGTCAAGGTTACCCGTCAATTCAAACTTCCGATGCAGTTGTACCGGATGTGGAAATCCGCCGACATGCACATGCTGGAGTTCCGCAGTTTTGCAGCCGGGCGGTCGAGCGTCGAGGTCGCCGATAAAAAGGCTGCGTGGGACGACATAAACCGAACGCTGACACTCACGATGACCGTCCTTGGCCTGGCCGAAAACATGTCAAGCCACTGGGAGGCAAAGGTTGTATCCGGCGAAGAATTCTCGAATCTGGACGAGACCCATAAAATTGCCCACTTTCACTTCTCGCTGGACGGACCGATGGGACGGATAAAGGGACAGGACCGCATAATCCTCCCACCGGAATGCAGCAAGCCCGCGTGGGACTCGTCGGCCAGAGCGCTCACTTACGTCATGCCGGACGCGGGAGGCGCCGGCGGATCGGCGGCGGCGTTGTGGTGGGCCCTCTTTGCGGTCTGCGCGCTTGTCGGTGCCGGCATGTGGGCCGCGTCATTCGTTACCAAAAGCGACGGGTAGAAATAATCGCGTCAAAGCCGCCCGTTGGCCCGAAGCCTCACAGGATAATGGGGTTCGTCCAGGCCTGTCGCCCTGCCGGATCGGTAACGGTGGCGCGGATGTAGGGCCAGAGGCTGGTCTCGTCGGTTACGTCAATGGCGAAGGAGGTGATGGTCTCGCCTTCGTCAGCCCGGCGGCGGCGACCCAGGCCGGAAGGTCCGGCCGAAAAGCATATCTTCACCGCCGGCGAGCAGCGCACCTGTATCTTCCCGTCGGCGATGCGGAAATCGTGTATTTCAGGCCCGTTCGAGACATAGCATGCCCCGGTGCGAACGGCCTGGACGACGTTTTCGGCGGTCGGGTCGGGCATCTTCAGCCACGTCCAGCAGCCGAACACCTCCTCGGTATCGACGCGGTGTGCGTCGTCGCTGCCGACGGCCGGCAAGGCCCAGCCGTGGTCCAGCGCGATGGACCATTCGTTCTCGCTGGAAGGCCGGCCGTTGAGGTCGCAGCCGGCGTTGTAAATCTCAATGGCCGCCAGGCCCTCCAGGTCCCTGAAATCCTCGTATCCGAACCCGCCCCATGACGGATGGGCGATGAAGGTTTCGCCTCCTGCGGCGCGGACCTGCGCGATACACCGATTGGCGTCGTCGGGGTCGTCGAATTTGAATCCGTGGGGAATGTTCAGCGCGATCAGGTGATACAGGTCGAAGTTTCTCGCAGTGGCGGAATCGTATCTCATTTTTATGTGTTCGAAGTCGCATGTCGGGCAGGGGGGATGATACTCCATCCCGCCGACCACGAGCATCCGCTCGTCGGTGAGACTTCGCACGTCATTGGTGGCGACGTGGTCGGTCAGGGCCAGGACGTCGTAGCCGGCCCGGCGGTACTGCCCGACGCGATCGGTTGGGGAAAGTTGCCCGTCCGAGACCGTCGTGTGCGCGTGCAGGTCGGCTTTGTACCACTTGCCGGGCAGTTCAAATGGGTTGACAAGATGCTGCATCACAGGTGCCTCCTGAAGTCAGATTTTTCTCCGCTGCTCTAACGTTTGCCTTTTGGTTGCGAGGTAGTCGTCGGGGGCTTTCCGACATAGCGGAATCCGAAACGTTTTTCGCTCAGGCTGAACGCGCCCGGGCCACCGAAGCGAATATCGATACGCAAACTGTTCGTCGCCTTGCCCTTCACGATAAATCGGTGTGTACCACTCGCCAACGAGACCGGAAGGTATTTCCACTGCCGACCGGCGGGAACGTCAAAAACCTTACCGTTCACCTCAATCGCCAGTTCCCCGTCGAATTTCACCTGAAACTGGTACAGGTCGTCAGCCGGTACGTCGAAATACCCCTCAAGCCGGAAGGCTTGACCTTTCTTGACGCCGGCTGCGGTCAATGCCTTCATGTTACGCATGTCCTTGACGTGAAATGACTTACTGCCCTCGGCGGTGAGTTTCAGTCCCTTCGTAATCGGTTTTCCCTTCGGCGGCGCGACGCCTTTGAGCCTGGCGGGCGGTTCGACGGCCAACCTCATCGGAGCCGACGAAACGGAGACCGTTTTGCCGTTCGCCTCGATAACGCCAATTGCCTTTAAGTGTACCGTCCCCAGCCCCAGTCGGCGTGTGTCGATTTTGATAATTCCGGTAGCACCTTCGATAGCGGCCAGTTCGCGCGCGTTGTGAAAGATGCCGATTTTCTTCGCCCCGGGCAACCGCACATTAAACGGAACCTTATCGCCCAATATGGCCTTATTGACGACGGCCAGGGCGCAGACGGCGCCGATCTTTTGCCCGTGGTTATTAACGGTGATTCCAGTGATAAGGTTGCCCTGCGTGGCGACCATGTCGGCGGTAACAGCCACGATGCGGATTTCGTGCCAACCGTCGGAAAGCCCAGCCGTATCGATTATGAACGATTCGCCCGGCGGCTTGGCAGCCAGCCGGAGTCCGTCGACGAACATATCATACCGCCCGATTTTTATATCTTTTTCCTTTACGCCCGGCGTGAGCGTCAACTCGTCCTTGACGACCTGGCCCGGCTTGACGCCCAAAAGCGTAACGGTCGGAATCTTCGCCCAGGGCCTGCACAGCGGGTCGCCGATAATCAGCAGTTGGTAAGGCCCGGCGACGGACTGGTAGAACGCCTCGGCCAGTGAGCATCCGGCGGCGTAGAAATAGTGCATAAACGGCGTGGGGAATTTTGCCTGGATGGCGTAAGGCTCGGTAACTGTCCCGCAGGTCCCTGCCGCCCCGGCGCGAATGAACTCCGTGCACGACGTCTGCCCGGAAGTCTGGCTCATACCTCCGCCGTGGCTGGTCAGGTGTTCGCAGATCGCCCCGGGCAGGATCGAGCATCCGGACTTTGACCAGTCGAATTTCGACGTACCCGCCGCCAGGCCCATAACGTCCTTGCGATCTTTGGGGAGTTTTCCTTTGACGGCTTCGGCCTTGACGCCGAGGGCCTTCAGGTTGGCGATAGCCGAGTCGAAACCCCACTGTCGGACGCGCGAGCGGACGTCGCCGTTGACCATGTAATAGATCGTCCCTTTCGGGTGCGTTCCGTCGGCGGAGGCGCTTCGACGGAGGGATTGAATCGCCTCACTGACCGACGTTCCCCGCCCGCTGGTAACGGCAAGGACTGTCGAGAGCACGTATCCCTGGCGCGGGCCGGTCGCGCCGGTGGAAAAAATTTGCCCGGCGGGGGTCCAACCGTACCGGCTTGAAAAATGTATCGGCGGCTGGACGCCGGCTTTCGGTGGGCGAACCTTTTCGAGCAGTGCCTTGAAATCCTTCCGCTTGCGCAGGCCCTTAAAATCTTCGTCTTTTTCCATGTGCTCGCGTTTGTACCAGCCGGCCTGGACGGACTTTGTCAGTTCCGCCATCGCCTCATCGAGTTTGCCCTGCCTGGCCAGGCAGCAGGCGAGATTGTAAAGGACGCCGAAGTTTTTTGGGCAATCCTTGATGATTTGGCGATATCCTTTTTCGGCCTGGGCCCATTTCTTCTGACTGATCAGCGCATTGGCCTGGCGGACACTTTGGGTCTGTTCGGGAGTGAGCGGTTTGGGTGCAGAGACGAATCGAATCTTTCTGCGCAGGTACCAGTTGTTTCGAAGCGACAGGTATCCGAGCGTTCTTTTGGACGGGTCGCCGGGCTGTTTGGGGATTACCCATCGGTACAGGTACGTCATGCTGTTAATAGACGCGCTTGTCGTGAGCGGTTTGCGGGTCTTCCCGCCGGGAAGGTCCTTTCCCATGCTGATGCGGTAGGGTACGTCGGCTGAGTAAACGATGTAATCGACCTGGCGGTGCAGGTTTCGCTTTTTGATCTCCTCCAGCACCGGCTTGAGGATGTGCTTGCGAAAGCCTTCGATGCTGATAGAGTCGAACGCCCAGTTGGTCCCGCCGGACAGGTATATCACGTTGTTCGGCGGGATTTTACGAAGATGGACAAATTCGTTTGCCACTGCCAGCGACGCCCAGCTGTCCTCGTTAACGACGACCACGACGCCTTCAGGCCCGCCACCGGCCAACGCCGAACCGACGACTGCAAGTATCAGCCCCGCCGTAATCAACAAACCTACCCACTGGGTTTTCCGCCGTAATCTGTTGCTTTTCATACGTAGTTCCCTGATAAGTATTTAAACCCCGGTCCCTTCAGTCCGGAACCGAAAGGATAGCAAATAAAACCCGCTTGCGACAGCAAGGCGTCGGAGCAAATGCGGATTCATAATGGTTCCCATCTTCAACGGATTTTCGGTATAATTGCCGAGAGCACGAGGTCAGAACCATGAGCGACGAGATTAGCGAGTCAATCCGAAAAGCCGCGGAGGTGCTCAAGTCCTTCGGCGCCAGGGAAGTCTATGTATTCGGTTCGGCGGCTGCCGGTACGATGGACGAGTATTCCGACGTGGATATGGCCGTCGCAGGCCTGCCGGCGAAGGTATTCTTTCGGGCGATGGGTAATGCTTCAGATGCTCTGGGGCGGTCGTTGGACCTTATCGACCTTGACGATGGTGGCCTATTCGTCGAATACCTCATGCGGAAGGAGAAACTCCATCGTGTCGCCTGATTTGCGAGAAGAGGTCGAATTGGAACTGGCTCTGCTTGGAATGTTGTTGTCCGAATCAAAGCCCCTGTTTCGCTCGGTTGCTGAGCGATCTCCAACTCGCACGGAAACACTTGCCGTAGCCGCAGTTTTGCATTCTTTCTACAACGGTGTCGAAAACATCTTCAAACGAATAGCAGCGAGTTTGGAATCAGGCCTGCATCGAGGACAATCCTGGCACCAAGACATTCTCAATTCCATGGCGTCGGTAACGCAGAACCGACCGGCTGTTATATCAGGCAGACTGCGAACGCGTCTGAAATTATATCTCGAATTCCGCCACTTCTTTCGCCACGCTTATACATTCAGCCTGAAATGGGAAAGAATGTTACCGCTGGTGCTCGCCTGTGAAGAAACATTACGCCTCTTGGAGACCGAATTGGATGAATTTCTGAAACAATAAGCCGGTGGGTTTACATTCCGGTAGAACTAACCAAAGGAGAATCATCATGGGTGAACCTGTCGTACATTGGGAAATCGGGGCGAAGGACATTGGGAAGATGCAGGAGTTTTACGGGAATCTGTTCGACTGGGGGATTCAGAACAATTTTCCCGGCTACTCGCAGGTCAACACCGGAACCGAAGGTATCTGCGGCGGTATCATGCAGATCAGGGACGACATCCCGCCCTATGTAACCTTCTACGTGGCGGTGGACGACCTCCAGGCGTATCTGGACAAGGCAGAAAGCCTCGGCGGAAAGACCGTCGTTCCACCCACGCCGGTCCCGATGATCGGCGCTTTTGCGGTATTCGCCGACCCGGAAGGCCACGGGATAGGTTTGTTTAAGAAAGAATAGACTCCTTGACCGGCAGAGAGAGAATCGAGGCGGCGTTCTCGCCGGACGGCACCGGCGAAATCCCGGCAGTGATCTGCTACGAGGGCATCTACGTCCGCGATCATTGGGGTCAACTGACCTCCCGGCCATGGTGGCATCAATTCTCGCCCGACCTCCAGGAGCAGTTGTCCTGGCGGCGGGACGTCATCGCCAAAACCCCGCAGGACTGGTTCCGCCTTCCGGACTGCCCTGCCCGCGCCGAACGGGCAGAGACGTTCATCGAAGAGCGCGGCGAAGGCGTTTTTCGAGTCAACAGGCGCACCGGCGGGGAGGAGAAACTAACTCCGCCCGCCGCCGGCGGCAGCACCTCACCTGT
The DNA here is from genome assembly GCA_030631125.1 of Planctomycetales bacterium. The sequence goes on along the minus strand of DAOVLS010000114.1, from coordinate 1,399 downwards.
CGAGTCGCCCCAACTGCCGGAAACGGTCGAGCAGGTCGACGCCTCGATTGCCTCGTCCCGCCACTGGGACGTCCGGCAATTTGTCGGTGGATTCGACCCGGACCGGTTCGTAGCCGAAGGCCGGGACGATCTGGCCGGGAAAATGCTGGAAGAATTCGGCAGCGATCTGTATCCCTACGGGTACACGAGTTCGCCGCTGTGGATGTGCTATTACCTGTGGGGTTTCGAGGGGATGATGATCCTCATCGCCGAGAAGCCCGACCTTGTTCGCCGCGCCTGCCGGCGCCACCTCACCATCGCCACCGACGCCGTCCGCCAGGCCTCGGCCCTCGGCGCCGAGGCCGTGTGGATCGAAGAGGCTTTCATGGACATGATCAGCCCGGCCGCCTACGAGTCGCTGGGCATGCCGGTCATACGGCAAATAATCGAGCAAATCCGCTTGCTGGGCATGAAGAGCATCTACTACTATAGCGGCGACCCTGCCGGTAAATGGGAGCAGATACTCTCGCTCGGTATGGACGCTCTGGCAGTGGAAGAGAGTAAAAAAGATTTCACCATCGACATTGAGGAGGTCGCCGAGCGAGTGGCCGGGCGGTGCACGCTACTGGGGAATCTCGATGCGATTGGTGTTCTCCAGGACGGCAGCGACGAGCAACTGCGGGCCGAGGTCGCCCGCCAGATCGCCGCCGGTCGCAAGAACGGCAGCCGGTTTATCATGAGTCTCGGCAGCCCGCCGACGCCCGCCACGCCGGTGAGTCGAGTCAAACTGTACCTCGAACTGGCGCGCGAACTCGGCGGCAGATAGGCGCAGTAAAACAAGTAGTAATACCGCCGCCGATTAATTAATTGGCGGCGGTATTATACAACGAACGATCAATAAAATCGGTCAATTTGAATAAATTGACAATTGGCAGTCGGTAATTAACAATTGCTCCAGTTATGGGCGCGATAACTACTCCTGAAGAAGTCAAACTGATTGTCGGGATGATCTCCGGCAGCAGGGAGATTCTGGCAGAGGCGGCTGGGCGCCTCGAAAGCGATTTCGGAGAAATCGACCTGACCGGCGAGGTGATGGGTTTCGAATTCACTCATTATTACGACGAGGAAATGGGAACGGGGCTGCTTCGGAAGTTCATCGCGTTCGAGAAACTTATCAACCCGGACCAAATCGTCGCGATAAAAAGAGCGACCAACGACATTGAGGGCGAATTCGCCGAAGGCTCGAATCGCAAAGTCAATCTCGACCCCGGATACATCACCGAAAGCAAACTCATCCTGGCGAGCACAAAGGATTTTTCCCATCGTATATATCTTTCAGACGGTATTTACGCCGAGGTAACGCTGATGTACGTTCGGGGCCGGTGGGTTTCGCAGCCTTATACGTTTCCCGATTACGCAT
>DAOVLS010000189.1 GCA_030631125.1 Planctomycetales bacterium | reverse complement strand
GCCCTGCCGGTTCAAGCGAACTGCTTCTGGTAACGGCCACCGACACCGGCGCCGGCACGACCACCGTTGTCAGAGGCTACGGCGGGACCACGCCGGAGAACCTCGCCGACGACCAGGTGCTTCACATCCTCGGAAACGCAGCCCTTGAAGGCGACGACTCGCCGGCGGTGCGGTTCACCAATCGCACCCGAAAGGGTAACTGGACGCAGATTTTCACCGCCGCGGTCCGTGTCAGCGGTTCGGACCTGGCTGTGCGAAAACTGTCGGTCGCCGACGAACTGGATTACCAGAAACAGGAACGCCTCCGCGAAATGCTGCGCGACCTGGAAGCGACGGTAATCAACGGTGCGAGTCCCTCTTCCGACCCGCAGGGCAGCAGCAGCGTCCGACGGACGATGAAGGGAATCATCCCGAACCTGACGACGAACATCTTCGAGCCTAACGTCAGCGGCTTCCCGGCCGACACCGACCTGACCGAGGCGCAGTTGAACCTTGCGCTTCGTCTGGTCTGGGAGCAGGCCTCAAGCCGGATCGACACCATCGTCGTGTCGGGATACCAGAAGCGACGGATCAATTCCTTCATCACCTCCAGCCGGGCTTACGGGCCTGGCGATGTCGCCTACCGCGACATGGTGGGCGTCTATGAGAGCGATTTCGGCGTCTGCCGGGTCGTTCTCTGCCGAGCAGTCCCTGCCGATTGCGTGGTGCTGCTGGATTCATCCCGCACCGGCGTCCTTCCGCTTGCCGGACGGTCTTTCCACTACAAGCCCCTGGCGGCGGTCGGCGATTACGACGCCGGCGAAGTCATCGGCGAGTACACGCTGGAACTGCGAAACGAAAACGCACACGGGATCATCAAGGGGCTTGATACAGCCTAGTAAGGCTGCGCCTGTTTTCGCGTCCCCCGTCGAAAGGCGGGGGACGCCACAGGTGAGGACAAGGACAAGAAAATGGCAAACGAATGTAAAGACCGCGACTTGCTGACTATCGAGCCGGACGTCTTCACCGGCGGAGGTTTCGACTCTCAGCAGCCTGCCGGCGGGACCGACGGCGCTGTCAGCGGAACGACTTTCACCAGCGCATCGGCTGATTTCACAGCGGCGAATATCCAGGTCGGTATGGTGCTGTGCATCTATTCGACCGTACCGGCTGAAGGGCGGTGTTACGAAATTATCTCTGTGGATTCGGCCACCTCGCTGACGGTTTCGGTCCTCCGCGCCGACAGGGACGCCGACGCCGTCGCTCCGCCGGCGGGGACCGAACTGAAATATTACATCAACACCTTCGCACCGCAGATCGCGGGCAGCGAAGCAACCTTGCACGAGAAACTCCGACAGATCGGTGAAGCCGACGGTATTTCATTGACGGATTTCGTTGATTCTTCGCAGTTGCGCAAAGCCGTCGCGCTTGCGTCGCTTGCGTCGATATTCACCGCCCGCGCATCCAACGCCACCGGCGACGACGCCAACTGGGTAAAGGCTGAATTCTACCGCCGGCAGCACGTTACCGCCGTCGGCGCGCTACGACTGGCAAAAGACATCGACGGCGACGGCTTCGCCGAACAGACCCGCACGCTTGCAAACATCTCACTACGGAGAACCTGAAAATAATGTCAAGCCAAGTCCACGACATTCTGACTGACATCCGCGACACCCTTCGGACTTCCGACTTATTCGCCTCCGTTACGATCGGACCGAACGCCGATTCGGCACAGATTCCCCGCGCGGAGGTGAACCTCATCGGCGTGGATGAATCGCGTGCAGACGATAGTCCCACCGGGAAATGGTGCACCCTGCGGGCAAAAGTGTGCGTTCATGTTCGCTGCCACAACCCCCCGGACGCCTTCGCACGCGCGCTGGACCTGGCTGCATCGGCCTGCGAAGCGCTTCTGACAGACCGCTTCCGAAATAACAGGTGCAAGGACTTACCGAAGGGGAAAGCGACGGAAACAGGTCCGCTCAAAATCGAACCTAAAGTCAAAAAACCTTACCTGGCGGTTATGTTTGAAGTCCGGTGCAACTTTGAATCGGGAGGGTCGCAATAATGGAACGTTACGGCGCGATTAGCGGTGCGACCTTCGGGCAGACCGATCTGTCCGGGCCGATTTCCGTCCGTCTGGTGCGTCAGGCCAAACCGGCCCCGATGGGCGGCGACAGCGACGCCTTCACTACCAGCGTCCAGTTGGACAGGCCCGTAATCAGCGTGGAGGTTCGCATCCGCGATACCGCCGTGGCCGACGGCTTGTCCCTGGGTCAGGCCGGCGTTCTGTCAATTGAGATAGCCGCGACGCGCAGCGGACAGGCCGGCAGGAGCATCTCCATAACCAACGCCGTCCTTACCGGCATCGAGTTCCAGTACGAACAGTCCGCCCCGGCCGTTGCGAAACTTACCTTCACCGCCGAGGCGACCGACGGCGACACCGACCCGTTCACCGCACAGGAGACCCAGCCATGAGTTCCTTCGCAGGGGAAAACATTTTCGCTTCCGGGCCTCACGCCTTCATTTTCGGCCCTTGGGAAAGGAGCACGCAGCGCCGCGGTTTCGCCGGCATCGACGGTGAAGTCGTCCTGGACCTGGGGATGCGGTCGCGGCGAATCACGCAGACCGGCCGGCTCCAGGCAAATTCAGCAGCGGACCTGCACGAATTGCTGGACGACATCAACGACCTTTGCGACGGCGAGGCGAACGCACTTGTGGACAATTTCGGACAATCTTACCCGCGCGTGATCCTGGAACGCTTCGAAACCGCCACCCCGCTTCGACACAGCCGGGGATTCTACTGCGACTACGAAATCGAGTACCGCCAACTGCTATGACCGCGACACTGATTACAACCGGAATAGATTACGTCATCGGCGAGATGGGTCTCGATGGTGTTTGGTTCGTCCGCTTCCGCTCGACGAATACCGATTTGTATCACCAGTTGTACATCAACGGTCGGCTCTCGGCCTGGACGGATATGCCCAACCAGAGGCGTTTTTACATCGACCAACCGGTTACTGCGCCCGCGGCGGTCCGCATCGCGGCTGTGGGTGGGAAATACCGTTCGACCGATCTCGGCGACCAATTACCGTCGGCGGATCGTGATCCTTCATGGGTTTTCCGTCCCCGGGTCGTTCGGCCTGCTACGGGCAGAACCGGCGATGTGATTGAAGTTCTCGGCGACCACGCCGCTGGGGGCGACCTGTCGGATACGCCGTTGGCGTCTGCCGACGCCTGGCCGGTGTGGGTGCCGCGATGGCAGTTCGGCGAAGACCGCTTTGGACAGGGCGGGTTCGGATACGACGGCAATTACGCTTCGGGATTAGGGAACGGCGCGTTCGGGGCAGGGATGTTCGGGATAAACGCCGACCTTATCGCCCTCGAAGCGGTGCTGGCTGAAGACGGCTTACACCGGATCGTCCTGCGCTCGCGTGGGGCTGACGGACAGGTTACGGACTCGGCGTCGATGTACATCGACGCCGACCCTCCGCCCGATGCGGCAGAAGGTTTGACGGCGACCAATTACGACCAACAACAAAAACAACTGACACTCCAGATCAACCAGGGAGACTGACATGGCGGAATTATATCCATCCGATGCTGAACTAAACGCACTGTCCGGCACGACCGACAGCGAGCAGGAAGTCCTGTACGTTACCACCGGCGAGTCGCCGTATTACACCTCGTTCTACAAGATGCTCCAGCGGCTGCTGAAGGTGGCGCGACGGGCGGGCGATCTGCGCGTCTTCAAGGACGGCGATCTTACCTTCGGCGTCCGGCCCGGACGGTACTACAACGGTGATTCGTGGGTCAACTATTCGCAGGTATTGGCCCAGACGCTGACCAATAACGCCACGAATCGCAGCTACCTGACGGCTGCCGGTGTGCTGACTGTCAACACGACCGGATTCCCCGTCCCGTCGGTAACGCCGCACATACCACTGGCGACGATTGTAACGTCCGCCGGGGCCTACGACGGACGCGACGCATCCGAAGGCGGCAACATAACCGACTATCGCGGCGGGAGTTTTCTGACTGTCTGCGGGGCCGGGACAGGCAACCTCAACGCCCTGGACTGGGCCGAATCGGTCGCCGATGAACTCGACTTCACCGCCGCCGAACCCGCCGCGCCGACACTTGGCGACCGCTACCTGAACACGGGGACCGGCGCATCGAGCGTTACCGCCCAGACAGTCGCCGCAAACGACATCGAGGAGTGGAACGGGACCTCCTGGACGGAGATCACGCCGACCGAAGGGGCCTGCTGCCTGGTCGAAGACCGCGACATGCTTATCGGCTTCAACGGCGCGGCGTGGATAGACCTCGGCACGTTCGCCAACATCAAGGACCTGACCGACGGCGGTAACGCCGATGCACTACACGTCCACGATACGGCGGGTATCGAAGACGGGGCAGTTACCCAGCCCAAACTCGGTGTGCTCACCATCGAGGCAAAGACTTCGAATTACTCTGTGCTCGCCGCCGACCGGTTCAAGCGGTTCACGAACGCGGGGGCTGCCGCGAGAATTGATTTTTCGATGTGCGCAGCCACTGGCGCGGAAGGTCCCTGGACTTTCTACGTCGCCAACGCCAATGGTATTCGGATAATTGCCGATGGGACGGACGTTATTCGTCTCGGTGCGGACGTTTCGGCTGCCGGGGGCAACATCGAGAGCACTACTGTCGGCGCGGTCGTAACCATCGAAAGCCTCGTCTCCGGCGAGCTGAACGTTGTGTCCAATTTGGAGGTATGGTGATATGTCAGTCGTATATGGCACTGCCGTCGGCAATCCGCCCCATCCCGCTTCGCTGGCCTGGCGTCGCTGGTATTTCCGGCTGCTGAAATACCGCCTGGCCGAGGTTCCGCTCGCCCGCGACACCACCTACTACTTCTCACAGGCTGGCGACGACGGAACCGGCGACGGCTCCGAAGGCACGCCGTGGAAAACCATCGCCAAGGCCCAGACCACTCACGACGGATGGAGCCAGGTCGCCGGTGGCCTGCGCCTGCGATTCAAGCGGGGTGAGGTGTGGAACGAAGCCGCCGGTCTCGCTTTGACCAAGAGTTATATCACGGTCGATGATTACGGTTCTACCGACCACGGCGACAAGCCGCTGCTCGCCAACTTTGCGAGCACGATAGCGTCCGGCGGCGCGAACTGGACGCAGGTGGCGGGCGACCATTACAAGGCCATCGGTCAGACGCAGCCCGGCTGGATACGTGACGAAGCCGATCGGCTCGATGCTTACAGTTATCAGAACTCGGCGGCCAACGTCGCCGCCAATGCGATGAGTTGGTGGTGGGAGGCGGCCGACGGCGGGACAATCCACATCAACGCCGGTTCCGGCATCGACCCCAACGACAATGACTATGAGTATAACAGCGCGACTGCCTGCGACGGGATAGCCTTCACCGGCGATAACATCCGTATCGAAAATCTTCGAGTTGACGGTTTCGGCTGCACGGCCTCCGAACAGGACGCCGCCGACTACGCGAT
>DAOVLS010000451.1 GCA_030631125.1 Planctomycetales bacterium | reverse complement strand
GTATCGATCAGCAGTTCTCGCATTTCCAGGAAGACGCCCCGCCATGCGACGTCTGCGGAGCAATCACAGTGCGAAACGGAAACTGCTACAAATGTTTCAACTGCGGCGCATCGCTTGGATGTAGTTGAAACCGCATTGAAAATAAAATATCCGGCTTCGTGATTTTCCCGATTCGCTCGGGAGCGGGTGTACATGGATAAAAATTTCCTTAAGAATTTCGTTCAATTTACCGAACATATATGCGATAGTATAATAATCGGAAAAATCGGGTGACCGTTACCGATTAAATGTCCGCTGCACCCACTTATGGTGTAGGTCTCCCTCCACCTGCACCGAGGGTTGCGGCTAGTAGGGGCGATTCTCAGGTCTCCCTCCGCCTGGGTGTCGCCCTTTTTTTTTATGCTCATAATCCCCGTTTACGGTTTCGCCGCACTGCTTTCGGCGATAAAATACCCGCGAATTATTGAGAGGAGCAAAAACATGAAAAATGTCATTCGCGGCAAGGCGTTTGTCCTTGGCGACAATATCGACACCGACCAGATAATCCCGGCAGAGTATCTCTCGTACAACCCTGCCGACGCGGACGAACGCAGGTACTTTGGAAAATACGCCCTCAGCGGCGTCCCGCCGGCACAGTCGGGCCTGCCGGACGGGAACGTCCCCTTCGTCGCCGGCGACGGTTTTGGCAGCGAATTCGTCGTGGTCGTCGGCGGGAAGAACTTCGGCTGCGGCTCGTCGCGCGAACACGCCCCGCTGGCGTTGGCTGAAGCGGGCGTCCGGGCAGTCGTGGCCCAGTCATACGCGCGAATCTTCTATCGCAACAGCGTCAACGGCGGATACCTCGTCCCGTTCGAGACGCCGCAGCGACTCGTGGAAAAATTCGCCACGGGCGACGAGGTCGAAATAGACACCGCAGCCGCCGTGCTGAAAAACCTGCGGACGTCTGAGCAGTTCGACCTCTCGCCGCTGGGCGACGTCGGGCCGATTATCGCAGCCGGCGGGGTCTTCGAATACGCACGCGAGCAGGGAATGCTGTAACAATTGCCAATTGCCAATTGAAAGAACATTCGTCGGCCCTTTCGGTTAATTGGAAATTGGAAATCTATTCCATGAAAGATATTGTTGAACTCTGTGTTCGGGACGTTCCCGATGGTGCGGTTATCCCGGTGAAGGTCGTTCCGGGCGCGTCGCGGGACCGGATCGTCGGTGCTCTCGGCGATTGCCTGAAGATCGCAACGTCGGCGCCGGCCGAGAAGGGTAAGGCCAACAAGACCGTCGCCGCCATACTGGCAAAGGCGCTCGGCGTGAGAAAAAAGGACGTAACGCTGGTTTCCGGGCCGACGAATCCGCGAAAGGAATTTCTGATTGCCGAATTGTCGGCCAGGCAGGTAAGCGACCTGCTTGAAGGCGATTAATTGGTGCTCGTGTGGAAAAATGGAAGGCTACCTACTGATAATCATTGTGCTTGCCGTTCCTATTAACATCGCATTTACGGTATGGCATTATCGCCGCGCCAACAATCTTCTTGAAGACTGGGCCGCTCGGAACGACTATTGCATCATCCATAAGGAATATCGCTGGTTCTGCCGCGGGCCTTTCTTCTGGTTCACCAGTAACGGGCAAATAGTTTTTCGCATTGAAGTGGTTGACAGCGACGATCAGCGGCAAGACGCCTTCGTCCGTGTCGGCAGTTACTGGTTGGGGATGTGGTCAAAAAACATGGAGGTCTCATGGGACCGCCACAGGCGATAAGCCTTCGGCGAAACTCACAAGTAAGGTTTTCAGCGGCGGATTCTCTGCAAAATTAATCTTGACTGCGTGCTGAATGAGCCGATAATCAACGAAGAGAGACAAACCATGATCCGTTACAGCGACAGACCGAACCTGCTACTATCGGCCCTATTGCTGCGCTGACGGATCGTGGGTACGGATAATGAACGTATCGGCCCTGCGATCTGAAAAAGATTGCGGGGCTTTTTGTTTACCGGCACAACGCTGGATGGTTTGCGGAATTGGTGGACATCATGGAAAAATACGACTTTACGGAAATTGAGAAGAAGTGGCAGGCGTATTGGCAGGAAAACGGGACTTTCGTCCAGCCAGGACCAGGCGAGAAAAATTTTGATGGCGACAGGTCC
>DAOVLS010000460.1 GCA_030631125.1 Planctomycetales bacterium | reverse complement strand
GGCCAGAGCGTCTGGCACGCCTATGGTCTCCGGCCCGATACGGGCACCTTCGCCCGCAGCGAAGATTGCTCAAGCGGCTTCAAGCCCGGCGCGAATCTCAAGACGTTTATGCACCTTCTGGCAACACGCCTGAATGACCCGTTGGCGGAATGGCTGGCGGAAAAGTACCAGTGGAAATACGTCCAGAGCGGCTGGCAGGAAATTCTGTGGCGGAACCCGAAATTGACAGCCAGGTCGCCGAAGCAGATGTCGCTACCGTTGGCGGCATGTTTCCCCAAACTCGGACACGTATATTTCCGCACCAGTTGGGATAACAAGGATTCCGCCTTCGCCCTGTTCCAGTGCGGGCCTTACTATGCCGGACATCAGCATCTGGACAACAACACCTTCGTCATTCACCGCTCCGGCTCGCTTGCCATCGACAGCGGCACGAACGATTACGGCCCGCATCGGGGTAACTACTACTGCCGGACGGTTGCTCATAACGGGATACTGGTATTCGACCCTGCCGAAAAATTCAGCGGCAGGGCGTGGAGCGCACGCGGCTCCGGCGGGAGTAACGACGGCGGACAGGTGCGAGGGAAGGGTCAGGACCGCGTCGGGAAATTCAAACCCGGATGCGAGTCCGACATCGGAAAAATTATCGCATTCAAGACCGGCCGGTATTGTGCAGCCGCTGTCGGCGACGCGACGAAATCCTATTCGCCCGCCAAGGTCAGTAAGGCGATTCGGGCGTTTTATCATCTCCGTCCCGAAAAGCCCGGCCCGGACGCAATCGACACATTTGTCATCTTCGACCGTGTGGAGACAAAAAAGCCCGACACCGAAGCGAAGTGGGTCATCCACAGCATCGACAAACCGAAAATCGACGGCGACCGGTTCATCATTACGCACGCCGGCGGACAACTTATCGGACAGGTTCTCCGGCCGATCAAGCCGAAGATGGAAATCATCGGCGGACGCGGAAAGGAGTCATTTGTTAACGGTAAAAATTATCCGCCTACGAAGAAAAAACCAGACGCCGAACACGGCTCCTGGCGGATTGAGATGTCGTTCAAGGGAAGGGCGTTGGTCCTGCTGACGGCGACGAAAAGGGACATCGCGCCGGCGGCCGTCCGCACCGCCGAGCCGATGGGCAGGCGCCCTGGAGTTACATTCTCCCGCGGTCGGTTCCGATACGACCTGCTGCACCCGAAGACAAAGGACGCCCTTCCGACGATAGAAATCCGGCACAACGGCAAGATCGTCGAGACGCTCCATCTCGTTCCATAAGTGTTTTGCCTTTGACAAGTACTCCCTATTGGTCAAAATGCACCTTCTGGAAACGTTTGTAAGGAATTCGAAATGCTATGGGAAGAACTTACCGCCGATGATTTTGCAAAGGCCGTTGTCGATTGCGGACGGACATGCGTGTTGCCGATGGGTGTTCTGGAGCGCCACGGTCCTCACATGCCGCTCGGTACCGACATGATCGATGCCCATTACGTCGCCGCCCAGGCGGCCCGGCGCGAACCGACAGTGGTCTTTCCCCAGTGGTTCCTCGGGCAAATCCTCGAAGCCAGATGCTTCCCCGGAACGATAGCCCTCCCTCTGAAACTGCTTCTGGAAGTGATGCTGGCTGTCCTCGACGAGATCGGACGGAACGGGTTCACCAAAATAATTCTCTACAACGGCCACGGGGGAAATAACGCACTGGTGAAGTACATCCTCCAGTCTCAACTGGTCGAAAAGAAGCCCTACCGTGTCTATACGATTTACTATGACGAAGGCGTCAGCGACGACGACCGTGCTC
>DAOVLS010000022.1 GCA_030631125.1 Planctomycetales bacterium | reverse complement strand
GCCTCCTCCGAAACCTCCACGACAATCTCGTAGTCCCGAACGCCGAGGATATTCACCTGGGAGATTTCCGGAAGGTCGTTAATCTCGTCGCGGATGTCTTCAGCCAGTTCCTTGAGCGTATGCTCCGAAACATCCAGCGCCTGCCCGTTCTCATCGACGCCCGCGCCTACAGCCACGTTAATCACATGGCGTTGTATCGTTACTTCTGCGGTAATGGGGTCTTCGGCGTTGTCGGGAAACTCGGTCCTGTCGATCTCGCTCTTGACGTCGTCGAGCACCTTGCGGACGTCGGCTCCGGTCTTCAGTTCCAGCATGACCGATCCGGCATTTTCGCTGCTGGCCGACGAAATCTCCTTAATACCGTCCATTCCGGAGAGGTTGTCTTCGATTTTCAGGCAGATGCCCTTTTCTATGTCGGACGGACCTGCGCCGGGATAGGGGACCGTAACGGTTATGTAATTCACGTCGAATTCAGGGAACAACTCCCGTGGTATGATAAAACTCGCAGCCAGTCCGCCGCCGAGGATCAGCAGCATCAGCATGTTGCCTGCTACGGGATTCAGCACCATTCGGCGGATTACACTCACAGTTGTCCTCCTATGACGCGGGTGCCTTTTTTCCCGGTTTCGTCGTTGCGGACGGAACTTTCGGCGTCTTACCGACGGGTTTGACCTTCATTCCGACAACCGGTTTGGCGATAGAGCCTGTTACCACGCGGTCGCCGGCGCTGATGCCTCCGCCCGGAAGGATTAACGCCTCTTGGCCGGTGAACCGCGCGACCTTGACCGCCCGTTTCCGCAGCCGACCTTCGACGACCACGTACACGCCGCCGTCAGACAGCACCGCTTCGCGTGGGATGACGTAGACTTCGGGGATCGCTCTGCCGATGACGGTAACTTTGCAGAACATGTTCACTTCGAGCATCGGTTTGGTATCATCCGGCAACTTTGGTTGAGGGTTGTGCACGCGGACTATAAGCGTCGCGGTTCGTGTCTGGGCTTCGAGTCCGGCTTCGAGGCGTTCGAGGCAGCCGGTCCAGGTAAGCGTTCGCCCGTTGTCGGATTGCCGCCATTCCACCAGCGCCTTGATACCTTGCCTACCGGCAGGCAGGCGCCGGGACTCCCCGGCTGCGACGTTACCGTGCTTGCAGATATTCAACAGGTCTTTATCAAGCCACTCCAGTTCGGCCGCCGGGACCGAGACCGGCACTTCCATAATGTCGCTGCCGAAGATTTCGCCGCAGTTCCCGCCGGCCTGGACCAACTGGCCGACCTCGACCCGGCTGGTCAGCACCCGCCCGGTAACGGGGCTTTTAATTGTGCACCGCCCAAGATTGACCCGGGCCTGGGACAACTCCACACCGGCAGAGGCGAGTTCAGCGGCAAGTTGTTTGCGCTGAGGCCCGATTAACGCCAACTGGCTGACGATACCCTGGAGTTGCCTCTGCCGAGAAAGCAGCGTCTCGCGCGCCAAATCAACTTCGTTTTCGCTTCCGGCATTGGCCTCCAGTAGTCTTTTGACCTTCCGCAGTTGCTCGTCGGCGAGTTTCACCAGGTCGGTTTCGATCTTTTTCGATTCGGTGAGGTTCTTTTGTTCCTGTTCCAGCCGGGCAAGTTGTGCCTTGAGCAGGTCGATGCGACTTTCTGCCCGGCGGACAGCCAGGTCGTAATCCGTCCGGTCGATACGACACAGCACCTGGCCCTTGCGAACGTATTTTCCGGAGAGGAAGCTGTCGTCCTTGGCGACGACGATACCTGTTACCTGCGGCGTGATTGTCAGTTGGACGTGCGGGCGGGCAGAGCCGTAGCCGGCAATCTCGACGTTCCGATTCAATGTCGCTTTAATCGGCGGGGCGAGGACTTTCGGGGTAGCCTTGGGACGCTTGCGCTGGGTAGGCTGACGGCGGTGCGCCAACATCATCTGCACCGCAAAACCCATCACGACAAGGACCGCTACCGACAGCACGATATTCAGCAGTATTCGAGGTTTCATTTTCGTTACCGTCCTCAAACTTCGCTTCAAGACGCGACACTATAGTAACGAAAACTGCACCTGGATGTTACAAACTACTACTACTTTTTCAGGTCCGATTCGGTAACTGTCTTACCGTCGAGGACGGCGGTGATTGTATAGGCCGGCTTGTCCGGGCCCGCTCGAAGCCAATCCGTCCCCGGATTGACGCCGGTGATGACCTTGGTTTTCCCGTCGGCTTCGATTGTCAGGCGATAGGCGAACTGCTTCTTCGCCCCGGCGTTCTGGACGAAATCGGTCAGAATGAGCGTGTTTTCGACGTCCTTTGGTAGCGGCGTATGCCCGTCAGCGCCGGTGGTCGCATCGCGCCGGGTCGTGTAGGAAATCTTACGCGGGACGACGCTTTCGCTGAGATACGAGCTGTCGCCACCACCGTGTGGCTGGAACTCCTTGCAGTTCTCTGCCGGGAATTTGAAATCATCCACCTCGTTGCGAACGGTAACTTTCGCCCCAGCCACAGGCTTTCCCTTCGTATCAACCACGCGGACATCAAGATAGTATTTCGTCGCAATGCCCGCACCTTTAGTGGCTTTCAAGTCGCCGAATTTGCAGTTGACCAAACCGAGGATGCCAGGATTTTTTCCCGTTCCAACAACCCTCACTCTGCTGTCTTTATCGCCAAAGTAAGAGTTATAGACATTCAGGCGGGTTGTATTACCTGCCAGCAGGAACTCGGTACGGTGGCCGGTAGTAATACCATCGTCCTCGTCGAAGATAACGCCGTCAAACTTCCACCGCCCATACGCCATCGCCGGTATCGGTAGCGGGCCTTCGATACTTATTAGTTTTGTATCCGTCAGGGATATGCCAAAAGGACGTTTTGAATAGATTCTGTAGTTGGGGCCGGAGCTGAATAATTCCTCCTCTGTTTGGCTTACGTCTAAAGAACGGAATTCAACGCTTCCTATGATGTTACTTTTGTCTGCCCGTAGTGTTGCATTAGCCCCGACGAAAAGCGCAGGATAGAACTTGCCAGAAGGTTCTAAATTCAGAGTCTCGCCGAACAGAATCAAGTCAGCCCCGCCCTTAACCCACAAGTGGGCTTTACAGACGGCCTGTTTTTTGACAGGGTCGTAACTAAAGACAGACGGGTCTTTGATCGCCTCGGCGATTTCTTTCAGGCCAACATCACGCCCACCGATGGCGATGATAACCTTGTCCTTGAGCACCTCTACTCGCTTGGTCGGAAAGAGGTATCGGCCTTCGTAGGCCTCGATGCCATCGACGTAGAGTGTGTCCTTGGGGTATCGGTCCGGCTGGTAGCGCGACAGACCGATGTACATTGATACGTCCTCTTTCCAGGTCTTCCGGGCGGTTTTTCCGCGGAATTTGAAGATGCCGTCGATGAAACAATATATCTCGCTGTCCTTTGTGCGGATGAGGGTAACTTCGTGCCACTTGGTATCGACGGGGAACTTTTCGTCGTTGTCGAACTTGTTTGCCCCGACGCGGAAGGCCTGGAATCCGTCGCAGGCGATGGCGTACCAGAAGGAGTACCCGTAGTAGCCGCGGGTGTGTGCGTAATAGAACCGCAGGTGCGTCTTTCCGCCCTTCATTTGGGCTTTGCCGTTGGGGAAACGGTAACGGAACTTCCACGTGCCATATTCGATTTCGGTCTTGGTACGGAGAAAGACCATCAGGTGGCGTTTGTAGTTTGGTACGGGCGCTTCGTTTGGCGCTTGCGCGAAGCAGCCGGAGCAGTCCACGTCGGCGATTTTCTTCGCCCAGTCGCCGGCCGACTTGCCCCACGCTCCGCCGGGCAGGAACCCCCACAACTCCTGCCATTCGGTCCAGGCCGCCGACAGCGCCCACGTGCCCCACTTCGGCAGGGGCCTGCCCCACGGGTCGTTCCCCTTGCGCTTGGCGTACTGCTTATCCGTGAAATAATCGAAAAACGTCGGGGCCTCTTTCTTCGTCAGCGTCGAGACGACCCACTCGGCGTGGACCTCGCCGCCCTTGTCGCCGCGGGCCGTTACGTGAATCTCCCAGATGCCCTTTTCATTCGGAACGGTCCAGAATAAGGAGTTCGACTTCAGACCCATCCCGGCTGGATTCTTTGCGGCCTTTTTGTTGACCGTCCATTTATTGATCGGTGCGCCCTCGGCACGGACGGAAAAAGTGATTTTCTCGCCCGGTTTGACAAGGAACATCGTTTTGTCGTCCTTGGTCTTTGAGTTCGAGAAGCCTTCGAGTATGGGCCCTGCCGAGGCAATACCGGAAGTAAATGCTGTAACCAGGAAAAATACCGCGATTGCGCCATCTCTCAGCCTGTAACGAGAATTTGTGGAATCTGTGCGAAACTGTTCCACAAGCCCAGCCATTAGAATGGCCGGGCTTTTTAATGTACGCCATTTATTAATGTCGTTCTCGTTTTTCATGCTGTTGTCCTTTCTCATTTCACTGTTACCTTTATTGTCATTGCTTTTTTCCGCCCGTCCGCGCGATACCATGAAGCGTCGGGGTTGACGCCCCTGATGCTCGCCTTCTTGCCGTCGGGTGTCGTTACCTCAACGGTATAGGTGAACTCCTTCTTCCCGGCCTGGTCCTGAACGTAATCGGCGATAATCCACGTCCCGTCTTCATTGACGGCGGGATAAGTCTTATCGTCGCCTTCATTTATAACCGTAATCTTCACGTCGGGAATGATCTTGCCGGATGCGTCGGTTACTTCGACGTTCAGGTAATACTTGACCACCGCCCTGGCCTTGTCGGTCGGAACGACGATTTTGGCAAATTTCGAATTGACCAGCCCGACTGTGCTCTCGGCCTCAATCGGCTTGGCGTAACCGCGGATGCGATAACCCTTGCGGACGACGATGTTCTCTTTCGGTGCTTTGATGTCATAGACGTTGAAAGATTCATAATCGTCATCGTTGGCGAAGAATGTCAGTCCCAGCGGCGATTTGCTGCCGCTGAACGTCAGGCCTCGAACGTTGAAACCGTTGGTCTTGTCGCCGAATAGTCCTATCCAGAATCCCTTGTCGCCCTTGAACCTGTTGCGGATACCCCTTGTCGCTCCGCCGGGGTAATCCTTCCGACCCCACAGCCGGTTGTATTCAGCCGTATCGACTTCGTGGATATTCGTGAACTTCGTATCGGTGATGTCCACCTGCATCGGGCTGGAGATGAACATGTAAGCGAAGTTATTAATCGTCGAGCCGTGCAGGAACAGGCTGCACATCCCGTGATACCACAGGTTGCTGATATACGACGGTCCGGTGTATATCGGCGAGTGAATCGGACCGCAGCGGTAGCCGAAATGCGTCATACCGTCAAGCCGCCAGTTGAAATGGTTCTCGTTCGTCGTGGTAATCGTGCTGTTTTTGACGTTCAGCGTCGAGCCGAACATAACGACGAATTCGTGCTGGCCGGGGGTCTTACAGTCGAATTTCAGCGTCTCGCCATCGAGGATCAGTTCAGCACCTTCGTTGATGACCAGGTTGGTCGAGCAAACGGCGGTCTTGGTTTTTCGGTCGTAGCGGAACAGGTGCCCGAGTCTTCGCGCCAGGTTTGGGATATCCTTCAGCCGGACGCCCCTGCCGTTCACGACGATGCCGTCCTTCAAGGCAGGCACATATGTACAATTCCCGTAATTTCTTTTCAGCCGGTAGCGGCTCATGTTTATCGCAACGGAACGAGGCGGAATCCTGAACAGCGTCGGCTTCTTATCGAAGTCAAACCAGCGGTCTATCTCGACCGGTCCCAGCTTGCGCCAGGTCCAGTCGTGAATGTATTGGCCGTAGCGGACGGACTTCGGCGGGAAAAGATACTTATCGCGATAGACCTCAACCATGTCGATACACATCACGCCGGTCGGGTCGCGGTCGGGGCGGAAGTGGGCGAGTTTGATGCTCATCGACGCGCTTTGCTTGCCGCGCAGTTCCCTGCCTCGGAACTGGAATACGCCGTCCGCCCAGGTGTACAGGCCGCCGTCTTTGGTGCGGATGATCCTTACTTCCTGCCATAACTTGCGTACAGGCGCCCATCCGATGTCGTGGTCGATGCGGTTTTCGTGTCCGACGCCGGTGTAATTGTGGCTGTCCTGCGAGCGGGTGTACCAGAACGGCGGCATGTCTTCTTCGGCGTTGATGAAGCAGAATCGCAGGTGCGTCCATCCGCCGTAGCCGTCATAACGTGCCGCCGGCAGCAGGAATTTAAATATCCACGTCCCATAAGTGATGTCCGACGGCAGATAGAGCGTGGAGTTGATATTGTTCTCGTCGTCCGGCGCGCCGGACGATGCGGTCTGGAGGAATCGCCGGGTCGAGTCGGGCCGGGGCTGATCGGAAACGCTGTACCAGTTCGGCGGCGTTCTTCCCCAGGGGTCCGTCTCCGCCCGCCGGTCGAATTTCGCATCGGTGAAATACTCGAATATCTCCGGCGCTTCAGCCTTATCAAGCGTCGAGACGACCCATTCGGCGTGGGCGGAACCGTCCTTGTTGCCGGCGGTAACGTGAATCTCCCAGATGGCCTTGGTTCGCCTGGGAACCGCCCAGGTCAGCGTATTTCCGGTGGCGTCTTTGACGACCTTCTTATTGACTTGCCAGACGTACTTTTCCGCACCGGAGGCCTTGACGTTGAAGACGATAACCTGGTCCTTGTCCTTGTCTTTGTCCCTGTGCCTGCGCCTGAGGAATTCGACCAGGTACATCCTGTCTTTCGGGCCTGTCTTGTTGAACGTCTTACAGCCTGTTGACGACCAGTTCTTAATCACCGGCGGGCCTGCGTGGGCGAGACCGCCGCAAATCATCACAACCGACAATACCGAAATAATAAATCTGGACTTATTCATATCACTTCTTTCCTTTCTTTGTTTCCTTTTCAACGACTTTCACCGGACCTGCAAGTCCCGCCTTCTTCAACTCCTCTTCGGTTACGGTTTTGACCTTACCGTCGAGTTTGGCGGTAATGGTGTATGCCGGCTTGTCCGGGTCGGCGCGGTACCATTCCGGGCCGGGGTTGACGCCGGTGATTACCTGCCTGATAGCCCGCCTGCCGGAACCGATCTCGACGGTGATTGTGTATGTGAATTCCTTATTCTTACCGCCGTTTCGGACGAAATCTGTCAGGACGATTGTCTTTTTCGCATCCGCAGGCCCCGGCGTGTGGCCTTCTTTACCGGTGGTCGCCCGCCGCAGGGTCGTATAGGAAATCTTACGAGGCAGGACGCTTTCGTTCATATACGCGCTGGTCCCGCCGCCGTGAGGCTGGAATTCCTTGCAGTTCTCGGCTGGGAAGTTGAAATCATCCACCTCGTTGACAATGGTAACCCTGGCGTTCGGAATGGGCTTGCCCCTTCTGTCAATCGCGCGTATGTCGAGAAAATACTTCGGCGCGATTCCCGCTCCCTTGGAGGCCTTCAGGTCGCCGAACTTGCAGTTAACCAGCCCGAGTGTGCCGGGGGTTTTGCCTTTCCCGACAGCCGAGACGTTACCGGCAAAGTTGGAGTTATAAACATTCAGCCGGGTCGTGTCGCCTTCCAGGATGAACACGGTTTTAGGCCCGGAGAAGGTAACTTTATCGAACCGCCACTTTCCCATCGCCAGTGCCGGAAGTTGGAACTTGCCGTCGATGATCGGTAGAGAAGTATCCGTCAGGCACACGTCGAAGGGACGTTTGAATCCGACTCTGCCGGCGATGGTGCTCTTATCTGCACGGAGTGTGGCGTTGGGTTTGACGAATAGGAATGTACCCATGTTGGAATTGTCGTAGGATTCAACCTTCAGCGTCTCGCCGGACAGCACCAAGTCCGCCCCACCTTCGACCAGCAGGACGGCTTTACAGACGGCCTGTTTTTTAGCAGGATCGTAACTGAAGATGGACGGGTCTTTGACGGTCTCAGCGATCTCTTTCAGTCCTACGTCGCACCCACCGACGACGATGTTCTTGCACTTCCCGCCCGCTATGGCCACACGTTTGCAGGGGAATAGATACTTCTCTTCGTAAATCTCTACGTTATCGAAATATACGGTGTCTTTGGGGTATCGGTCCGGCTGGAAGCGCGCCAGGCCGACCTCCATGCAGACTGCGGGCTTGTGAAGTTGCCGGGCCGAGGCGCCGCGAAACTTGAAGACACCGTCGATGTAGCAGTAGAGTTTGTTTTCCTTCGTGCGGATAAGCGTTACTTCGTGCCATTTTTTATCGACGGGGAATTTCTTGTCGTTGTCGAACTTGTCGGCCCCGACTCGGAAACCCTGGAACCCGTCGCATGCTACGCCGTACCAGAACGGATACCAGAGGTATCCCTGGTTGTTGGCGAAATAGACTTTCAGATGCGTCTTTCCACTCTTCATTTTCGTCCTGCCGTTAGGGAAGCGGAAACGGAACTTCCACGTGCCGAACTCCATACCGTTTCTCGGGCCTATCAGGCGGGTCAGCAGGTGCAGCGGGTAGTCCGGCTTGGGGGTTTCGGACGGAGCCTGCACGAAGCAACATGATGCGTTCAGGACGCTTAACTTTTTGGCAAATTCGCCATAGCCTACGCCCCATTTCCCGCCGGGCAGAAAGAGCCACATTTCCTGCCACTCGGTCCACTTGACCGCAATGGCCTGCGTGCCCCATTCCGGCAATGCCCTGCCCCAGGGGTCCTTGGCCTCACGCTTGGCGTATCGCTTGTCGGTGAAGTAATCGAAGAATGTCGGGGCTTCATCTTTGGTCAGCGTCGAGACGACCCATTCCTGGTGGACAAGACCGCCCTTACCGGAGGCCTTTACATGGATTTCCCAGATGCCCTTTTCATTTGGAACAGTCCAGGTGAATTTCGCCTTCTTCCCGCCTGCGGGAGCCTTGTTGACCGTCCATTCATACGATTTCGCGCCCTCTGCCTGAACGGAGAAGGTAATCTTCTCGCCCGCTTTGACCAGGAACATCGTCTTGTTATCGCCTGTCTTACTGTTCGAGAAGCCTTTAATGACAGGCTGTGCCGATGCGACACAGGCCAGGCAAACCACAAGCAGAAAGACAGGCATTGCTTTTGCTTTTTTCATTCCATTTATCCTTTTTCTCATTTGACCACCACCTTTATTGTCCTTGCTTTTTTGAGTCCATCCGCGCGATACCATGATGCGTCGGGGTTGACGCCCTTGATGCCGGCCTTCCTGCCGTCGGGCGTAGTTACCTCAATGGTATAGGTGAACTCCTTTTTCCCGGCCTTGTCCTGAACGTAATCGGCGAGAACCCATTCTCCGCCGGCGCCTTCGGCGGGATAAGCCTTATTGTCGGCTTCATTTGTAACCGTAATCTTCGCGTCGGGGATAGACTTCCCCTTTGCGTCGGTTACTTCGACGTTCAGATAGTATTTCACCGCCGCGCGGGCCTGGTCGGTCTGCACGTCGATTTTTGCGAATTTCGCATTGACCAGTCCGAGTGTGCTTTCGACCTCTGCCGGCTTGGCATAGCCCCTTATCCGCAGGCCTTTGCGGACGACGATTGTTTCAGCCGGGGCCTTGATGTCATAGATGTTGACGTTCTTGTAATCCGTGTCGTTCATCATGAATGTCAGGTTCATCGGCGATTTTTTCCCGCTGAAGGTAACGTTGCGGAAGTTGAAGCCGTTGGTCCGAGTGCTTATCATCGCCAGCCAGAAGCCCTTATTGGCTTTAAACCTGTTCTTAATGGTCTTGGTTATGCTCGGGCCTTTGCGGTCCCAGAGCCGCTCGTATTCGGCGGTATCGACTTCGCGGAGGTTCGTGAATTTCGTATCGGTGATGTCCAGTTGCATCGGGCTGGAGATGAACAGGTATCCGCAGTTGTTAATCGTCGCACCGTTCAGGAAGACCGAACACAGGCCGTGGTACCACAGGTCGGTTGTATATGGGGTGTAGATTGGTCTGCGCAGCGGGCCGCAGTGGTAGCCGAAGTGCGTGATGCTCGCCAGTCGCCAGTTGAAGTAGTGTTCGTTCGTCGTGGTGATTGTGGCGTTATTTACCTTCAACGTGGCGCCGAACATCACGGCGAATTCATATTGTCCGTCGGCGGAGCAGTTGAATTTCAGCGTCTCGCCGTCGGCGAGGACCATCTCGGCCGCCTCGGCGATTACGAGGTTTGTCGAGCATATCGCGGACTTTGTCTTTGCGTCGTAGCGGAACAGTTTCGTATCGCGGACTTTCGCGGCGATGTCCGCCAGCCGGACGCCCCGCCCGTCGATGACGATGCCTTTCTTCAGAACGGGCACATACGCCCTGTCCGACCATCGTTTCAGTGTGCGGCGCGATAACGTTATCTGTACAGGCTTCGGCGGCACCTTGAAGAGGGTGGGGCTTTTACTGAAATCGAACCAGCGGTCAATCTCCGCCTGTTTCAACTTGCCCCAGACCCAGTCATGGATGTACTGGCCGTAGCGGACGGACTTCGGCGGAAACAGATACCGGTCGTGATAGGCCTCGACCATATCGGTGCAGATTATCCCGCCCGGGTCGCGGTCGGGGCGATAGTGGGCCATCTTGATATTCAGCGAAGCGGCCTTCTGTCCCCGCAACTCCCTGCCTCGGAACTGAAAGATGTCGTCAACCCATGTGAACAGGTCGCCTTCGCGGGTGCGGATGATCTTCACTTCCTGCCATATCTTCCGCACCGGCGACCAGCCGCAGTCGTGGTCGATGCGATTGACGTGCCCCAGGCCGGTGTAATTGTGTCCGTCCATCGAGCGGGTGTACCAGAACGGCGGGATGGTCGGGTCTTTCGCGCCGATGAAGCAGAAGCGCATGTGCGTCCATCCGCCCTGCCCGTCGTAACGGGAGGACGGGAGGAGATAGCGGAATTTCCACGTGCCGTGGGCGATCCTGGAAGGCAGGTAGAGCGTGGAGTTAACGTTTCCCTCGTCGTCCGTCGCGCCGGTCGAGGCGCACTGTAAATATCGCCGACTTGGGTCCGGGCGGGTCTGGTCGGCGGCTGTGTACCAGTCCGGCGTCGCGCGCCCCCAGGGGTCGGTCTCGGACCGCTCATCGAACTTGCCGTCGGTGAAATACTCGAAGATATCCGGAGCCTCTTTGGCCGGCAAAGTCGAGACGACCCACTCCTGGTGAACCGACTTACCGCCGCCGGTCGCAGTTGCGTGAATCTCCCATATGCCCCCTGCCTTCGGAACCGTCCAGGTAAGCATACCGCTGCCGGACTTGACGGGCTTCTTGTTGACCTGCCAGACGTACTTGTCCGCGTCGGAGGCCTTGACGGTGAATGTGATTTTGTCGCCGGGCTGAACCAGGTACATCCTGTCTTTCGGGCCGGTCTTGTTTTGAGTGTGTCCCCCCTTTGAGGAAAAATCCTTAATCACAGGCGCCGCTGAAGCCTGTCCCGTGGGGACAAGCCCGCCAACAGATAGCATCACTACACACGCCAACGCCGTCGCTTTAATCTTCGCAATCATTGCCTTGTTCCTTTTCGGTGGATACTGCAATTTCGCCTTTTTCTCTCTAACACGATAACGCGAAACTGGTTCCGCGCTTTTGGAAAAAGACAGAATTCAGTTGCCTGTGCGGGCGAATTCGTCGTTCAGTCGGTCGCCGATGAGCATATGTCCCGGCGCATGTGTAATGGCCAGGTTAATAGCGCCGCTCTTGAGGGCGCCTTCCAAGGCTGCCTGGCTGGTAACGCCACACGCCCAGAAGACGGGAACTTCGCCGGCGCGGACGGTAACGGCGTCGCCCCAATCGGGCCTGGCGATGTCGGAGATGCCGAGTGCCGACGGCTCGCCGTGGTGGATGGGCGGGCCGTGGACCTTTTCGTATATGCCGGTTACTTCGTATGCTTCTTTCACGCGGTCGCGGGCGATGGGGCGCATTGTAACGACCAATTTGCCCCCGAACGGACCGGCCGGAGTTGTGTCGCGGGCGGTGCGATACATCGGCACGTTCGACGCTTCCTCGACGTGCCGCGGCGTCAGGCCGGCACGGGCCAGAGCGTCGTCGAAACTGAAACTGCATCCCAGCAGAAAGGCTACGAAGTCGTCGCGGAACCAATCTCGTACATCGGTGCATTCGGTAAATGAGCCGTCGGGAAGATGCACTCGGTACCTCGGCAGGTCTGTCCGCAGGTCGGCGCCCTTGGCGAGGCGCTTTGTCAATGCCTCGCCCGGTTCAAGCCTCTCCAGCAGCGGGCAGGGTTGTGGATTGGCGCGGCAATAGGTCTCGAAATCGTCGGCTGCCGACGCAGGCAGGATCACCAGGTTCGCCTGGACGTGCCCTGTTGAAATACCGGCGGTAGGCCCGGCGTAACGGGCCTGGCGGAACAGCAGCCTCGCCGCCGAAGGCGTCATCGCCGCCCATTCGTCGCGCGACGGGTTATATGCCCCTCCGCCGGGGGTCTCGACGACCAACACGTCGCCGGGGCGGACCGATAACTGCACTTTGCCCGACAATTCTTCTTCTGTTTCCCGACGAATCAGCAGGTTTCGTCCCTTTTTCCCGTCGCCGGCTCCGTTGAGTCCGAAGGGCGCGCGTATGCGGCGTTCGCTCAAAATCGCCGCGCTCATCGGCTCAAGAAATTCGATTTCGCGTCTTACGCCGTCTCCGCCGCACCAGACACCGGAACCGCCGGAATCGCCCCTGACCTCGAAGACCCGAAGCAGGACCGGATAGCGGCGCTCGATGACCTCCGGGTCGGTAATCCGCGTGTTGGTCATGTGGGTGTGAACGGCGCTTGCGCCGTCGAAGCCGAAGCCCGCGCCGGCCCCGCCGCAGATCGTCTCGTAGTATCCGAAGCCGCCGGTGCCGAAGGTCAGGTTGTTCATCGTTCCCTGCCCGGCGGCTAGTTTGCCAAGCGCGCCATAGATCACATCCGTGATCCGCATGGACGTCTCGACGATCCCGCCGGTAACAGCCGCCGGCGAGTTCGGGTCGAGCATCGAGCCGGGCGGAGTTACGATCTCGATCGGGAGCAGGCATCCGGCGTTCAGCGGGACCGGGCGGGGAATCAGCGTGCGGAAGACGTACAACACCGCGGCGATGACAACGGCCCGCGTGGCGTTCAGGTTGCTCGGCAGTTGGGAGTCGGTGCCGGTGAAATCGACCGTAGCACTGTCGCCACTGATAGTAACCGTTGCGGCGATCCGCGCGCCGTCGTCGAGAAAACCCTCAAAGCGGTGCTCGCCGTCGGGCAGTTCGCGCAGAACCGCCCGCATGGCCTGTTCGGCATTGTCCTTGACGTGCCGCATGTAGGCTTCCATCACATCCAGGCCGTAGCGGTCGATCAGTTCGACCAGCAGTCTCATCCCCGCCGTATTTGCGGCGATGGCGGCGCGTATGTCGCTGATCCGTTCGGGTATGTTCCGAGCGGGATACTTACCGCCGGTCAGCAGGTCCACGAATTCGGCCTCACGAAATCGCCCCCGCTCGACCAGTGTAAAATCGTGTATCAACACCCCTTCCTCCTCGATAGTCCGCGAATCCGGGGGCATCGAGCCGGGTGTTATCCCGCCGATGTCGGCGTGGTGCTCGCGTGTGCCTACGAAGAACAGGGGCTTGCCGTCGGCAGAAGACGGCGGGAAAACGGGCGTAACTATCGTAATGTCCGGCAGGTGCGAGCCGCCGTGATACGGGTCGTTGGTCGCATAGACGTCGCCGGGGCGGACCGAATCGCCGCGGGCGTCAATGAGGCATCGCACGGACTCGCCCATCGCGCCGAGATGGACGGGAATGTGCGGGGCGTTGGCGATCAGGTCGCCGGCGCCGTCGAACAGCGCGCACGAGAAATCCAGACGCTCTTTGATGTTCGTCGAGTGGCTTACATTTTGAAGCGTCAGGCCCATCTGCTCGGCGACTGACATGAAGAGGTTATTGAAAATCTCCAGCAGGACCGGGTCGCGCTGGGTCGTAACACGTTCGCGGCGTTTGCCCCCGGCCGTCGCGGCCAGAACGATGTGGCCTCGTTCATTCACTCGCGCGGCCCAGCCCGGATCAACCACAATCGTCGAGACATCTTCGATGATCATCGCCGGGCCGGTCAACCGAGCGCCGGGCGACAAATCGCTTCGGCGATAGATCGGTGTGCCGACCGGGCGCAGTGTCCGCCTGCCGTCCGGCTCCAGAATGTCGAAATGCACCGTGGCGGTATCAATGGCCGACGACGGGTTCACTTCGTGGTCGTCGGCTTCGACGGCCGGTTCATCGGGCTTGAGCGTCCGGCCGGTGGTCTCGACGCGGATGTTGACCAATTCGATTGGATGGCCCGGCTTGATGAAGCCGTAAAGTTGCTTATGGAGCGTCTCGAAATCCTCGCGCGGGTCCGATCCCTGTTCCAGCGGGACGTTGAGGTAGGCATCGACACCCTCGTATCGCAGATCGAGTGAGCGAAGGTGGCTTATTCGCTCGTCCGCGACGCCCTCATTGAGCATCTTTTTTCTGCCGACTGATTCAATGGCTGCGAAGCGTCCCTCAAGCCGCGAGAGCGTCCCGTCATCGAGCGGCTCTAATGCCGCCTCGACATCGGTGTGAATCATGTCGGCCAGGCCCATGCCGTAGGCGCTGAGCACGCCGGCCAGCGGGTGAAGCAGGATCGTGCGGACGCCCAGCGCCTCGGCAATGGCGCAGGCGTGCTGTGCGCCGGCCCCGCCGAAGCACACCAGGGCGTACTCCCGAACGTCGTACCCGCGCGCGACGCTTATCTCGCGGATCGGCTTGACCATGTTCTCGTTGGCGATGCGGACGAACCCGGCTGCTGTTTCCTCGACCGACATATCCCCGCCGGTCTCGGCGCGGATTTTTTCGGCAATCACGGCGATGGCTGCCCGTGAGGCATCGACGTCCAGCGGCTCATCGGCGTGCGGGCCGAAACAGGCGGGGAAATGTCGCCCCTGGATTCGTCCAAGTACGGCGTTT
>DAOVLS010000428.1 GCA_030631125.1 Planctomycetales bacterium | reverse complement strand
TATGGGGGCCAGGGACTTACGTCGAGGCTGTGCTCCGTCGGCTACACGTTTGCGCGCGCAAACGTGTGCGCGAAAGAAGAGGGTGGGGGGCGCCTTCGCTAAGGCGACGGCGTCCCAAGGGACGCGTATAGTGCGTCCGAGTGTTTTTTGACAAGTGAATAAAGACCGTGAGACCGGAAGACCGGAAGACCGTGAAAAACGGAAAGAACGTAATTGGTAATTCGTAATTCATAATGGCAAGCCGGTTAATTTAGGCAATCCAAGCAAGGGTGAATTAAAAAAACGGACCTGAAAAATGACCCTGAAATACGTAAGTGCTTGGCAAGTAAGGATTTGTGGGTTTGAAAACCTTTCCCAATCTTTCCGTTTCTTTCCGTTTCTTTCCGAATCTTTCCGTACCTTTCCGTATCTTTCCCAATCTTTCCCAATCTTTCCGTATCTTTCACTGTTTTTCCCCGACAGGGTCCTTCGGGCTGGGAAGACAGAAGTTAATTTGCCTTGAGGTTCAGGTTTTCTCATCATGTGGAGTACCGTGAAGTTGTTTTTCAAACGAATCATCTCGGCGATGTTATTTCTGACGGTCTCGGAGCGGAGACTGGACAAACTTGATCCGCGCCGGTTCGAGCGGCTGTCCGGGGCGATGATGCTGTTGAGCATTGCATTTGGGGTGGTCCTGGCGGGGCTGTGGAATTTAACCTCCCACGTAACGTGTGTGGCCTGGCCTCACCTGCTGAACTACTGGGTGGTCCCGTCTGTGGTGTGCGGGTTGGTGATAGTTTTCGGTCCTTATCGCCGATCGGCGGCGGCGTTTGTCGAGTCGGCTGTGGGCGGAGGACGCCCGGTCCGATGGGTCGGTTTGGTGCTTTTGGCAGCCGGTTTATCAGTGATTCTCAACTTCGCGTTTCGCCAGTCGAATCCCGATTGGCCTACGCAGTTGCCCCGCCAATTGACCTGGCTCTGGCCTCGCCCGATCTGCCGGGTGCTGCTGCTGTCGCCGGTGTGGGGCGCCTGGAGTATGATAGTGCTCGTGCAATTTCACCGTTCCGACAAGCGGACCGACCCGCCTGGGCTGCGCTTCGCCGAAACCGTCAGCCCCATCGCGTCGGCTCTTTGCCTGGCGGTCCCGCTGGCAGGGTCGCTGATGTTTCTGAATTTCCTGCATCCCTGGCGCCATTTCATTCCGCCGGCAGCGGCAGTGGCGACGGCGCTCGGCGGCGGGACGTTAATCGTTCGGCGATGCAAAGGAATATCCAGAAAGACACTGCTGGCGACGACTTTCCTGACACAACTGGGCTTTTTGACGGCGTATCTGATTGTGAGATAGCGATAATCACGTTTCAGTTCGTCCAAAGCGAGGTACAACGTTCTTGACGTTTTGCTTGATTCCGGCGTCCCCGGCAGGTAAAAGATTGGCATATGAAAACGACCGCATTATTGACAACGTCGATCCCGGGACACCCCAAGCGCAGCGGGAAGGTCCGTGACATCTACGACCTTGGCGGCAACCTGGTAATCGTCGCCACCGACCGGATAAGCGCCTATGACGTGATTATGCCCAACGGTATCCCCGACAAGGGCAGAGTCCTCACCCAGATAAGCCTTTTCTGGTTCGACAAACTGGACGAGGCAATGCCGAACCACGTCGTCTCCTCGGCATTGAAGGACCTCCCGGACGACTTTCGCACCGAGGAACTCGACGGGCGATTCATGCTGTGCAAAGGATGCGATGCGATACCGATCGAGTGTGTGGTGCGAGGTTATCTCGCCGGCAGCGGGTGGGTTGAATATCAGAAGACCCAGAGCGTCTGCGGGATCGTCCTGCCGTCGGGGATGAAGCAGAGCCAAAAACTCCCCGCCCCGATATTCACCCCCGCCACAAAGGCCGAAACAGGACACGACGAAAACGTCTCCATCGAGCAGGCGGGCAAGATTGCAGGTCCGGACGTAATGGCGGAGTTGCGAGACCGCTCCATCGCCCTTTACACCGCCGCTGCCGAATATGCAGCCGAGTGCGGCGTGATTATCGCCGACACCAAGTTCGAGTGGGGCAGGGACGAAAACGGCGAATTGACACTCATCGACGAAGTCCTCACGCCGGATTCCTCCCGCTTCTGGCCGGCGGACGAATACAAATCGGGACGGTCCCAGCCAAGTTTCGATAAGCAGTTCGTCCGCGACTACCTCGATAAGATCAAATTCAACCGCAGGCCTCCCGCGCCGGTCCTTCCAACGGAAATCGTCCAGAAAACCCGTCAGAAATACATCCAGGCCTATACGACACTGACCGGGCAGTCCTTCCCCTGGGCCTGACGACAAAAATGCGTATATTGCTTGTACAACCGGAATGTCAGTCTTCGCTGATTGGTTTTCGCCTCGCGGCGATGCCGGAGCCGCTGGCGCTGGAGATGGTCGCAGCCAGCACGGGCGACCACGACCTCCGCATCCTCGACATGCGGGTCGAAGACGACCTGGCCGGAACGCTGGAGAAGTTCACGCCGGACATGGTCGTCGTAACGGCCC
>DAOVLS010000357.1 GCA_030631125.1 Planctomycetales bacterium | reverse complement strand
TGTGAACGACGAAACAGGAAAAGTGCACTGTAAATTGCAGGGGAAAACCCGCCTGGCAACGGCGCTTGAAATATACACCAATGACGGAGACGGCGTGCAATGCCTGCCGTGCGATGTCCCCCAATTCAGCGGGACAGTGAGCGTGGTGGACTAATCATATCGTATCGAATAGGACAAATAATTATGCAAACGAACGTTATTGATTCGGCTGTGCGTTTGCCGGCGAGAGACGGCAGGATAGAGGTTGATGACTGGTTCGCCCTGGCCGAGCGGTGGGGGATCGCCCATACCGTGGCGGCTCCGGCGGACGAATTCGTCGCGGTCTATAACGACGAAGGCAACGCCATGATGGCCGACCTGGTAGAGCAATATCCGGATCGGCTTTCAGGTCTGGCTGTTGCAAATCCGTGGTACGGGGAAAAGGCGGTCGATTCGCTCAAAAGGGCGTTCGAGCGGGGATTGTGCGGGCTGTTCCTTCACCCGCCCCGGCAGGGATTCCAATTGGCCGAGTCCGTTCTTGATCCGCTCATCGAGGTCTGCCTGGAGTATGACAAGCCGATCTACGCCCACACCGGCACGCCCATCTGCGCTATGCCGTTTCAACTGGCGGAACTTGCCCGGCGATTCGGCGAAGCGACTTTCGTGATGGGGCACATGGGTTGGAGTGATTTTGCCGGCTACGACGCAATCCCCGCCGCTCAACAATCGCCGAATATCATCATAGAGACCTCCTATGGGACCACCGGGCTGGTCAAAAGCGCCATTGACGCTATCGGCGCTGATCGCGTCCTGTTCGGCACGGGCTATCCGCAGTCCCGCCCAGGCCCGGAATTCGAAAAACTCAAACCGCTGAACCTGCCGGATGAGATTTTCAACAAGTACGCCAACGAAAACGCCAGGCGGATATGGAGAATCAAGACATGAAGGTCATCGACACCCATACCCATTTTCCGGGGATGTCTTTCGGCGCTCATCCCAGGAGCGGCGACGAGATACGCGAGGAGTTCGAATCCGCCGGATTGGCCGGCGCGTGGATCATGACGACCGACGGTCTGCGGGGCGAACCGGCCCGGCATAACGACCTGCTGGCTGAAGGGATTAAGGATCACCTGGATTTCTTCGTTCCCTTCTGCACCGTCTGGCCGAACGAGGAAACAGACGCCGCCCTTGCCGAACTGGACCGCTGTGTTCGTGAATTGGGTATGAGAGGGCTGAAACTCCACCCCTGGCTTCAGGCATTTTCCCTGACGAATCCCGCCGTCCTGCCGATACTCAAAAGAGCGGGCGAACTGGGCCTGCCCGTCCTCTTCCACGACGGGACCCCGCCTTACTGCACGCCGCTCCAGATAGCCGCCGCCGCCGAAAAAGTTCCGGAAACGACCATTATCCTGGGGCACGCAGGCATAAACGACCTCTACCAGGACGCCATCCTGGCGTGCCTCCGCCATCAGAATATCCATCTGTGCCTCTGCTCGCAGAAAGCCGGCTGCATACAGGAAATCATCCGACAATGCCCGGCAGAGAGGCTGCTCTTCGGAACGGACGCCGGGTTCGGGGACAATTTGATAAAACCGGCAATCGTCGGGTATCTTGACCTGGGCGTTTCGGACGAGACGCTGAATAAAATCTTCCACGAGAACGCCAAGGCGCTCCTGCCATGACACGGACAGTTAAGAAAACCGACATTATCGCCGGGCTGAAGAGGCTGGGGCTGGCCGGCGGCGACCACGTCATGGTCCACGCCTCGCTCAGCAGTTTCGGCAGTGTCGCCGGCGGGGCGGAGACTGTCATCGACGCGATTCTTAAAATCGTCGGACCTGACGGAACAGTCGTCGTCCCCGCCTTTGAAAGCGCCGACGAGGTATTCGACGCCAAAAAGAGCAAGACCCCGCTGGGCGCTGTCCCGCAGGCGTTCTGGAAGCGCAAAGGCGCCGTTCGCAGCCCGCACCCGCTGGCGTCGGTCGCCGCGATCGGCGCCAAGGCCGAGTGGCTCGTCAAAAACCACGTGGAAGCGAAAACGGCACACGGTAAAGGCACGCCCTATCACAAACTCTACGAACTCGGCGGAAAGATACTGCTGCTGGGGGTCGATCTGGACCGCTGCACTTTTCTCCACACCGTCGAGACGCTGGCCCGCTCGCCATACCTCAGGCCGACGAAGGGCAGTTTCATTGATTCGACGGGAAAGAAGCGGACCAAAACCTGGTCATGGTTCGCCGGGCCTCATCGGAACTTCATAGGCCTGCAGAAATGGCTGGACCAAATCGGCCTGGCGCGGAAAACCACAATAGATTCCTGCGTCGCCCGGTTGATGCCTTGCAGGGAACTGCTGGAGACATTGCTGAAGCGACTGGAAACCGAGCCGTCGCTTTTTATTACCGATAACCCGTCCCTCCCGGACGGCGTGTGGCAAAAGGCAGACGTCCTGCGGGCGCAATGGCGACGGTGCTCGTTTCGGCTTGCCGCCGACAGCCGATTCGCAGGCCGATACGTCGAGGAAATCATCGACAACCTCACGCACTTCGGCATTGAGGACGTTGTGCTTTCCTGCGTGAATGACACGCCGTGGAACCGCATCGAACGGGATAAGCGGAAGTGGTACTTGCGCGGCCTGCGGATGGCGAAGATCAAACCGGTGGCGATCAGGCTTGCCGTTCTCGTCCCTGAAGAAGCGGCGGACCTGCTCAAAGAGGCCGGGGCCGAGACGCTTATCGTCCCATCGACCTGCTCGGCCGATTCGATTGCCAAGGTTGCCGGGGCCGGCGTCAAAGTCCTCGTGGAGAATACGTTCATCGGCAGCGAACGCCTGGCCGATATGCTCGAGAGCCTGCCGCCGAAGGCGTCAAGGAACGTCAAACTCGCGTTCGACCCGTTGGCCTTCGCCCGGGTCGGCGAGAATCCGTTCTTACAGACGTACCACACCCGAATCAGGCAGCACATCGGTCTGCTGTACATAAACGACGGCCTGGCGTCAGGGCGGCGCACCGCCCTGGAAGAAGGTCTGTCCGAAATCAAGGAACTCATGTCAATCCTCTGCTGCAAGTGCTTTGCCGGCCCGTTCGTATTACAGCCGACGAAGCCTTCCGGTTTCGCGCAAACCGTTCTCAAGTTTGGGAATATGCTTGAAGAAATCGGCGGCATTCCCGGGTCGCCCTTCGATGTTGCCGGCGTCAAGAGCAGGGCGGGAACACGAGACATCCTCGCGGCGGTTCGCGAAGTCCGGTCAAGGCAGGCGGAATGATAGCGTCTGATGCTCTGCTGAGTGCAGGAACGTCGCCACGTACGGCCAGACGGTCTCGAACGGTTCAAAGGTCGGATAAGTTGACCCGAGTTAGTTAAATGGTAGAATAAAGCAAGACAAGAGGATTACGGATGGGCAGCCGCGAACAGAACGAGAAAAAGTTCGGTAAATGGAAAGCCCTCGCACATGGCGGTCGTCTTTATTCCCTGGATGTGCCGGGGCGTTACGGGTGGACGGCGCGGTATCTCAAAGAAGTCGATGC
>DAOVLS010000106.1 GCA_030631125.1 Planctomycetales bacterium | reverse complement strand
GAAAGCCCATTCTGCTGCACTCCTGCGGGTCGGTATATGAATTCATCCCCGACCTGATAGAGATGGGTGTCGATGCGCTGAATCCAATTCAGGTCTCGGCGGCGAATATGGATTCGGCGAAACTCAAGGCAGAGTTCGGCAGGGATTTGGTCTTCTGGGGCGGCGGGTGCGATACGCAGCACGTTCTTTCAAGCGGCACGCCCGACGACGTTCGCCGTGAAGTCCGCCGGCGGGTCAACGACCTTGCCCCCGGCGGGGGGTTCGTATTCTGCCAGGTCCATAACATCCAGGCCAACGTCCCCGTCGAAAATATATTGGCGATGTACGAAGAATTAGGAACGCTTTCGTAAGGGCCGTTATGCGCCTACTTGCTTTTTTTGCGATGTCCGGGTTGTAACTGTGGCTGGGATTCACTAGCATCTGTCCCCTGTAGTGGCGGACAATCTCAATAAGGAACCCAGAGGTGGACGGCGTCCCAAGAGTCCCGAATAAAGATCGCTTGCAGGTGTATCCGTCCAATCGCCATTATTTCCAGTATAAGAGCGAGCCGGTCATGCTTATCGGGGCCAACCAGGGCTGGACACGCTCGATGCAGCATCCGGCGTACGACTTCGTGCGGGAGTTTGAGTTGCTTCACCAGGCCGGCGGCAACGTCGTGAGGATCGCCCCGTTCCTCACGCCGGAGGCCGGCAGCAAAGACGCCAACGACCCGATCAGGAACAACCTGCCCTGGCGTCGCGTCGAGCGGAACAAATACCGCCTCGACCTGGAAGACGGCAGGGCGCCCCCGGACTTCTGGAACCGGCTGGACCGTCTGGCCGGTGAAGCCTACACGCGGGACATTATCGTGGTATTCGAGTTGTGGGACCTGTACGGCCCGGCCCGGCCCGACCGCTGGCCGGCGCATCCTTTCTATCCGGGCAACAGCGACGACCTTGTCGGCCACGACCAACTGGACGCCGAGACCGGCCTGCTGGATGTTGCGCTGGCCCGCACGGTCACCAGGGGCGGCGCGTACCGCCCCAAGGCGCTGCGATTGCTCGAGCAATATGTTACCCGCTGCCTCAATACGCTTGCGAGATACCCCAACATCCTGTACCTCGTTACCAATGAGACCTCCGCGGACAAACAGTGGTCCGACTACTGGGTGAAATTCACGCACGATTACTTCGGCAACAGCGCCGGCGGGGCGACGCACGTCGTCGGCGAGATGCCGCGTGAGTTCAACTTCACCGAGAACTTCCGCGTCGAGGACATGATCCTCGATCCGGCCTACGACTTCGCCGACGCCTCACAGTACTTCGGACAGGGCGCCGGCTCGGACCGCGGCAAACTCACCGAAGAGATTCAACAGAGCACGCACTGGGGCGACCGCTACCGTGGCGTGATGGTGGGCAGGCCCGAGGCGACCAAGCCCGTCACGTCCGCCAAGATATACAGCCGGACCGTCCCGACGCCGCTGTGGTCGCGGATGATGGCCGGCGCCGCTATATCACGTTACCACCGCCTTACTCCCGAACAGAACCACTACAAGGGCCTGGAAATTCAACTGCCGTTCGTGAAACTCCTCGTGGACTTCCTGGAGAAATATCAGATCCGCCCGTGGGAGATGACGCCCGACCACGGAAGGGCGCTTTTTCCCGAGAACATCGACGGCGTGATGGTCATGACCGACCGGGTCCGCCCGCGTTACCTGCTTTACGTGCTGAACATGTCGGGCGAGCCGCAGCGGAAGTTTGCCCTCGACGTCTCGGAGGCAGGCGGGTACGAGCTGCTCTGGTACAGCGTCACGACCGGCCAAACCGTCGGCCCGGAAATGGTGGATATCTCCGCCGGCCCGGGCAGCCGGGCCCGACTGTGGATCGAGCCGCCGCGGCAAGAGGCTTTCCGACAGGCCGCCATGCTGATTACCAAGAAGGGCTAGAGTTCACGATAAATCATAGCGTAGCACGGCCGTTCCCAAGGGACAGGTCTCGGCTATGGAATCACGGGCGGGCTTGTGCTGCGTAGCCTTGGCGGAACGGCAACGCCCGTGCCACAAAATCGGTCAGTTTGAAATTTAAGGAAGAAATCATGGATTACAAGAAGATTGTACCGTGCCTGGACGTCAAGGACGGCCGGCTTGTCAAGGGCGTGCATTTTGTGGAACTTAAGGAAGTCGGCGACCCTGCCGAGGCGGCAACCGCTTACAGCGCCGCCGGGGCAGACGAACTGGTCTTCCTCGACATTACCGCCACCGTCGAAGGGCGAAAGACCATGGCCGAAGCCGTCAAGCGAACGGCTGATGGAATCTCCGTCCCGCTGACCGTCGGCGGCGGGATTGGAAGCACCGACGATATGCAGCGATTGTTCGACGTCGGGGCCGCCAAGGTCTCGATCAACACCGCCGCCGTCCGCAACCCCGACCTCATCAAGGAAGCAGCCGAGAAGTTTGGCAGCGAACGAATCACCGTCGCCATCGACACGCGAAAGAACGACTCGCTGCCTTCTGGCTTTGAGGTGATGGTCCGCGGCGGGCGGGAGCCGACGGGTATCGACGCCGTGGAGTGGGCCGAGAAGGTCGTTGCGCTCGGGGCGGGAGCCATCCTCCCGACCAGCATGGACGCCGACGGTACGCAGGCCGGTTACGATATTCCAATGACCCGCGCGATCGCCGATGCGGTCTCCGTACCGGTAATCGCCTCCGGCGGCGCCGGTGAACTGGAGCACCTTTCGGCGGCCATTCTCGAAGGTCACGCCGACGCCGTTCTGGTCGCCTCAATAGCCCACTTCGGCAAGTTCACCATCGCACAGATGAAGCAGCACCTCGCCGAAAAAGGAATCCCGGTCCAATTGTAGAGCCTGCCTGTAGGCCTACCGAAAAAGGAAGAAAAAAGCCGTCAAAACCGGGAAATCGTTTCGGTTTCTTCGGTTTCTTGTGGGTGTGGGGGATGGGTGATATTCCTCGTTGCGATCTCCCCGCAAGTGGGTAATATTCCACTATTGATTGATTTCAGGGGCGATCTCATTTCGGGGCTATTTTTGTAACACCTGTGATTGCAACCGCTTATAAAACAATCTCGCCGGGAGGGCATCTTTGGCACGCCTGCTGCATTATGGAGGGGTGAGGGAATCAGAAAAGAGTTTTTGAGGTGCCTTTTGTTTTGGTAGTGGTAGTCTGGCCGGGAGATTTGCTCAGTCTCCCGGCTGGGCTTGTCGGCTCGTTAAGTTGGGCCGAGGAGCGCGGAGAAAACGAAGGGTTGAGACAGATACTGGAACTTCGGCGCTTGTGGCGTCGAGGATGTTCCGAGGCCGTCGTCTCCGGTCTTGGAGCCTGAATGAGGGTCGATTGGAATGGCGAGGATTCTATCGACCCTCTTCTTTTTGCGCCGGCGAATCACCGCATCACGCCGAGTACGACTTTGGCGGCATTGTCGGCGGCGCTGTCAGGGGGTTGGACACGCAGCGGAGCGACGAGTTCCGTCAAATCCCGCTGCAATTTTTCCAGGCCCGTAACGTCTTCCATCATTTTCTCGGCGCATCGTAGGATTTCGTCGGCATCGCCGAACCAGGGCATCAGTTCCGGCACGAGCGTCTCACCGGCAAGGATGTTCACCAGCGAGAGGTGCGGCGTGCGGATTAACCATCGTCCGAGAATTCGCCAAGGCCACTTGCCGACGCGATAAAAAATAACCATCGGTACGCCGAAGTGGGCGACCTGAAGCGTTACCGTTCCGCTGGCAGTAATTGCGAAATGCGATCGCTTCAAGACCTCCGATGTATTGCCGATCTCGATGGGCAGATCGTCCCTGCCCGTTGATTTGCGGATTGTATCGGCGGCTTCGTCGTTGATTGCGGTGAAGGTAAAGCGGGCTTTCGGGTAGCGCCGGGCCAGGCCGTCCATAACCGTCGCCAAGGCGCCGGCGTGGTGCTTTATTTCCGATTCCCTGCTTCCCGGAAGCAGTGCGATTCGCCACTGTCCGCTCGCCGCTGCTGCGGTAAGGTCCGGCGGCTCGGCGTCGGGCAGATCGTCGAAGAGCGGATGCCCGACGTAATGGACGTTGACGCCGCGTTTGCCGAAGTAGTCTTCCTCGAAAGGCAGGATGCAGGCGACGGCGTCGGTGAGTTTGCGTAATTTTCGCACTCGCCACGGCGCCCATGCCCATGTTTGCGGTGCGATGTAGTAGGCTACGGGGATTCCCCGCTTTCGGGCGGCCTTGGCGAGGTGCCAGTTCAACGCGGGCGAATCCACCGGTACGTGGACGTCCGGGCGAATCTCGCCCATCGCCCGCCTGACCTGACGGATGAGTTTGTAAAAATATCCAAGATGCGCGAACGCCCCTGTGGTCATAGCCGCTTTGCGAACGGGTTCGGCGATAAGTTCGCACCCCGCCGACGCCATCGCAGGCCCGCCGACGCCGACGAAGCGGGCGTCGGGCAATCTGCGGCGGAGCGCGCCGATTAACCCGGCGGCATGTGCATCGCCGCTGGCCTCGGCTGCGGTAATGAAAATTGTCGGGCCGTTACTCATTGCTTGTTAGAATATAGCGATTCAATGGGTCTAAAACGAGAGCAAAGAAAAACCTCTCCGGAAGGGTAGCGAGAAAAACGCTATTGTAGAAAATGCGACGGAGGTATAAGATGTGCTTCTATGAAGGTCATGATGGATTACAGTGGGCGTGCCGTCCGCCTGACCGATGAGCGGTTAAGGCATATTCTTGCACATCCGGAGATGACCGACCTGGAATCGGAAGTGGAGGCTACGCTGCAAGCTCCGCAGAAGGTCATTCAGTCCCGGACGGATGAAAGCGTTGCCCTCTGTTACCGATATTATCGTGAAACGATTGTCGGGGACAAATGGCTGTGCGTTGTGGTAAAATACATGGACGATGACGCTTTCATAATCACGGCATACTTGACGGATACGGTCAAGCAAGGAGACCTGTTATGGTCCAATCCATAAAAGTTTGGTATGACGGCGAAGCCGATTACCTGGAAGTCCTTTTCTCCGAAAAACCCGGATTTATGCGCGAAACCAACAACGATGCTGTTATGGAGCGAGTAGATGAAGAGGGAAATATCCTGGGGTTTTCAGTCATCGGCGTGTCTCAACATCAAAAGCAGAAACCGCTCAAGGCAGAATTGACGTAGGCATTGCAGGGCGCCGCAGCAATAAAAACCCGGACCTCGTCTCTTGGGAACTCGCACTTATCCTACGCAAGCATCAAAGGCGTAATCGCCTTGAGATAATCCAATTTCGCCAGGCGGATCGGGAGGGGGCATTGTGCCCATTCGGTCTCGCCGGGGATTTCGAAGTTTAGCAGGCCGGTGTAGCCGATTTCCTTCAGCGCGCAAAACACCTCGTCCCAG
The DNA here is from genome assembly GCA_030631125.1 of Planctomycetales bacterium. Next base: position 2,202 of record DAOVLS010000106.1, on the reverse strand, counting down.
CGGACTGTTCCCAGCCCATAGGGCATGAGATGCTGATCGCCCGAGCCGTCGTTGTCGGCAAGGTGCATTGCCTTCAGGAGCGGACCGGCCTGGTGGATGAAGGCGGACTGCCGACCGCTGGTGAGGTTCAGATGCCCGGTATCCAGGCATATCCCCAGTTGCTCCGAACCGACGGTCTGGATTATCGCGCATAAATCCTCTGCCTCAGGTGCGGTCTTGGGGATGTTCTCCAGACATATCACCAGGTCGGTCCCGTCGATGTGGTTCGTCAGTGCGTTCAAAGCCCGCAGGTTCAGTTCCCGAACCTTCTGACGTTCGCATCCCTGATCTGTCAGTTGGAACCCGCCGGGATGCAGCACGGCGGCACCGATACCGACGGCGACGAACAGGTCAAGCCATCGCCTGAGCGTCTCGATTGTCTCGTCCTGGTTGTCGGTGGCGATGTCGCAGGTCAGCCAGAGGTGCCCTTGTGGGAAGGTGACGCCGTTATCGTCGGCGAATTTCCTGAAGGCTTCCCCGGTAGCGGACGGGTTCGGCCTCTTCAGGAGCCGCTCGGCGTGTTCGGTGGAAAGTTCCAGCCGGCGCCATCCCTTCTGCGCGAAGGTCTGCACCATCTCTTCCGGCGACAACTCAATAAAAAAACTCGACCACATTCCAAAAGTCATATCCGTTCTCCGGAGGCGGCCACGGCGCCCGTCTGAAAAAACTTACAGAGGCAGCGTTACGCCGATATTCATCTCGCCTGCCCGCTGATACAGCACCTTGGCTGTTACCATGTCATCGACGGCGATGCCCATGTTCATTGAGAAGATGCGTTCCGTGTCATTCTCTCTTCCGGGCTTGAGCCCGGCGGCGAGTTCGCCGAGGTCGGCGGAAATTTCGTCCGGTATTCCGCCGAAAAAGACGCCGTGGGCCTTGGTGCTGAGCAGTTGATTTATATCGTCGCTGACGAACTTATCGGCAGCCTTCATCGCGTCGCTGGCCCAGGCTGAATCATAGTCGAGCGAGACCGCCAGGCAGCCCTCGTTGAACATGCTTTCATCCAGCGGCGGCTTAGCGCCTTTGAGGATAGAAGTCGCAGAAACAATAACGTCCGAACCGGTCGCCATCTCGGCGGGATTATCGCAGGCAGTGAACTTGAGTTGGTTGAAACGCCCGCCCATCTCATCAATGAATCTTTTGGTGGCTTGGGGGTACAAATCATAGCATCGGACCTCTTGCAGTTCCGGGAGGGTCTTGACCAGCGCCATCAGGCTCGTTCGCGCCTGGACGCCGCAGCCGATTATCCCGGCGACACTGCTGCCGGCGCGGGCGAGGTACTTGGCCGATATTCCCGCGCTTGCGCCGGTGCGCATCGCCGTTATCCACGCGCAGTCCATCACCGCGATGGGTATTCCCGTCTCCGGATCGTTGAGGATCAGCAGGCCGGTAATATAGGGCAGGGACTTTTCGATATTCGTGGGAAATCCGCTTACCCATTTCAGGCCGGCGGATTCGACCTCGCGGACATATGCCGGCATGGCGTGGATGAAGCAATTTTCCCTCGGATGCACGCCGGGTTTCGGGGGCATCTCCGTCTTGCCAAGCCCTTTAAGACGGAACCCGTTATCAACGGCCTCCAGGACCTCTTTCATTGACACGTTTAGTTTTTCGACATCCGCCATGCTCAAATACCGAATTTCCATTTTGTTGTCCTTTTTATTCCTTGCGAAAAACGTATTCGGGAATATAACACATCCATATTCAAAGGCTAATACTCTGTTTGTGAATAGTACATTATTTCGAGTGATTTTTTATAATAAGGAATTGAATTATGGTAACTGCAACACGGAAGCGGCGCGAAGGCGGTAAGGGGCTTGTAAAACAATACCATGCATCTGCGACCAACTCGCTGGTAAAAGAAGGCCGGTCAAAGGAGCGTCTGACGCCGGGGGAGTCGGTCTGCTACGCCGCATTAGGAACAAAGGTCGAAATCGCCGCTGCCAGGAACGGGCACGAAGCATTTCAGGTCTTCGTCGCCGCACCGGACAAGGGCCTCAAAGATGTTACATTGCGGAAGACCGCCCTTATCGACGAGCAGACCGGAAGAAAGATAGACTCGCGGCACGTCAGTCTCTTCGTGGTCGAGTCGGTAAAAACACGAGGCAGAAAGCCGGACAAGTCCTGGCCCGACATCCTTTGGCCTTATAAGAAATTCGACGT
>DAOVLS010000365.1 GCA_030631125.1 Planctomycetales bacterium | reverse complement strand
AGGCAATGGGTTGGGAGGTGGCTTTGAGTTTTTCGGCGTCGAACTCCAGCCCGTCCTTATCGAAGTATTTCTTGGTGTACTGGGCTAAGTACACCTCCAGTTCGCTCTGGACGTGAGGCCGGCCCCAGATTCGCTCGACGGCGGCGTAGTTCCTTTCGCTTACCCCGCCGCGAAGGCGGGCGAACTCGCCCGACTGGAAACGCAGGTGCATGCACAGGCCCACCAGAATGACCAGGCCGACCAGCACCTTCAGCACATTGGACAGCGAGCCGGTAATCAGCCCGACCCAGTTGTCCGGCCTCTCCTGCTTACGCCGGCGAAGCCAGCGGACGAAACTGAACAGAAGAACCGCTGCCACCATAACGGCCAGTGCCGCTGTCAAAATGGTCAAAAGGGGCTTGGAATGGAACCTGTAGATAAACTGCGAGAGGTAAGAAAACATAAAACACCCCGGCTTCCTTGCCGATTCACCGGCATCCATGCCGATTTTCGCCAAAGCCCTGACAGTTTGTTTTTATCGGCAGATACGGCAGGCGACTTTAGAAAAATCTCAAAAAAATTTAACCGATTTTTTCCCCGGTTTAGTTCCATCCTTGCTGACCGACGACATACGCAATGCCTTTTTTCTTGTCATAGGCTACGTATGTAACGTCCGGCAGTTCCGTGTGAGGACAGGAAAAGAAACTGCACTCCTTAATCTCCGGCAGGTTCCAGAACGGTATTGCGGCTTTTTCTTCCTCATCCAGCCCCGAAAGATCGAAGTGTTCTTCAATGCCAGCCCATGTATCCGTGACAAAATGCTTTTCGAGAAACGCATCGAAATCGTCGGGAACCTTAATCTTCATGAAATAAGTGCTGGTTGGAAGCACAGTGATAGAAGTTCCATTCAGCAATACGACCTTGCCCGGCAGTTCCACAGCGTTTTCACGGAACCAGGAGCGCATCCCTGAATCACTAACAGACGCGATGTGGAGGCTCTGCTTGAACTCTGCTACTTTTTGAAATACACGGTGGGCTCCCCAGCCTCCCGCTGCACCGGCGACAATGACTGACAGAAACATCACCGCAAGACCGCTGCCCCACAATGCCTTTCGCTTCGTCGCCAGGCCGACGATCAGAAGCACCAATCCGGCGACGCCGACAAGCACTATGACGATAATAACCAGAAACGCTCCTACAAATAGCATTACAGCGTCCCTTTTGTCGATGGCACTTCGCCTGCGCGGGCGGGGTCGTCGGCCTTGGCGGTGCGGAGCGCCTGGGCGACGGCTTTGAAAATGGCCTCGGCGATGTGGTGATCGTTGGCGCCGTAAGGGACGTTGACGTGCAGGTTCATCCCGGCTGTCGCGGCGAAGCGGCGTAGGAACTCCTCGATTAATTGCACGTCGAACGTGCCGATCTTCGGGCCTACGAAGGCGACGTTGAAGACCACCGCAGGCCGGCCTGATAGGTCCAGCGCGACGTTGGCAAGGGCGTCTTCCATCGGGACCGACGCCCACCCGTAGCGGCGGATCCCGGCCTTGTCGCCCAAGGCCTTGGCTAAGGCCTCGCCCAGGCAGATAGCGACGTCCTCGGTCGTGTGGTGGTCGTCCACCTTAAGGTCGCCGCTGGCCGCCACGGCAATGTCCGAGACGCTGTGCTTGCCGAGGTGGTCCAGCATGTGATCGAGAAACCCAACGCCGGTAGCGGCTTGAACCTTCCCTGTCCCGTCAAGGTCCAGCGTCAGTTCAATGTCGGTCTCTTTGGTCTTGCGTTTGATGGTGGCTGTGCGATTTTTCGCAGTCATGTGATTTCCTTTATCGTTCCAATCAGTGCGGCGTTTTGCTCATCCGTACCGACGGTGATTCGCAGTTTGTCGTCAAGCCCCGGCTGATTGAAATATCGGACAAGTATTCCGCCGGCCTTTAGGCCTTGATAGATGCGTTCTGCCTCGCCGGCGGGCGGGCGGGTCAGGAGGAAATTCGCCTGCGAAGGCCAGATGCGGAAATCCATCTCCGCTAATTCGGTTTCCAGTTTCGCGCGAGCGGCCTTGATCTTTTCGGCGTTTGCGTTTTTGTAGTCCTGGTCGGCGAAGGCCGCTGCGCCCACGGCGGCGGCGACGGCATCGACGTTGTAACTGTCCTTGACCTTCTGCAAGCCTTCCAGCAAGGCAGGCTGGGCTACGCCGAAGCCCAATCGCAGGCCCGCAAGCGAATAGCCCTTCGAGAGCGTCCGCAGGACGATGACATTTTCGCGTCGGCGGACGATTTCCAGGCCCGCCTCCGGCGGGCCGTCGGCGAAATCGACGTAGGCCTCATCGACCACCAGCACGCCGCGAATTTTCCCGGCCAGGTCGTCAAGTTGTTCGACGGAATAAACCGTTCCCGACGGGCTGTTGGGGCTGGCGACGAATGTAACGGCTGCGGCCGCTTCGGCCAGTGCCTCGGCCGGCAGCGCGAAATCCTCGCCGTAAGGTACTTCAACGCACTGCCCGGCCTGTATCTCCGTCAGCGTCCGATAGAGAACGTATGTCGGCACGGCGTAGGCAACGGCATCGGCCGGACCGACGCAGGCGCGGAGGATCATTGTCAGCACATCGTCGCTGCCGTTGCCGGCGATTATCCAATCAGCCGGGATGCCGAGGACCTCCGCGACGACCTGGCGAAATCGCGTAGCCAATGGGTCCGGATACCGTCGAAGCGCATCGCCGTCGAGGTTGCGCAGAACCTCCAACGCCTTCGGCGACGGCGGATACGGGTTCTCATTGGTGTTGAGTTTGATTATCCGCTCGCCGTCAGCCGGCTGCTCGCCGGGAACGTAACCGACCATCTGCTCGATATTTTCACGAAAGTAGGTCATAAAATTACATTAGAAGAGAGAGTCCACAAATTACACGAATTACACGAAAATTTTTATAAAAACAGATTAGAGTTTTCTTTTTTAACAATCCATAGCGGTTTTTTTATTCGTGTAATTCGTGGACTATTTTTCTTTTTTTCGGATTTCCACTGCCCGTGCGTGTGCGGTGAGGCCTTCGCGTTTGGCGAAGGCGATTACGTCGTCGGCGTCGTCAGCCAGGGCCGACGCGTCGTAGCGGATAACGCTCGATGCCTTGAGAAAATCATTGGCTGACAGAGGCCCGAAGAACCTCGCCGTCCCGCCGGTCGGAAGGACGTGCGACGGCCCAGCGTAGTAATCGCCCAGCGGCACCGGAGTATTGGCGCCGAGGAATATCGCACCGGCATTGCGAATCTTCGCAAGGGCCGATTCATCGTCCCGCCGGTGGCGGGTGATTATCTGCAAGTGTTCCGGCGCGAAATCGT
>DAOVLS010000359.1 GCA_030631125.1 Planctomycetales bacterium | reverse complement strand
GCAGGAGGACAACCCCAAATTAGAAACCACCACCGAAACCGGCAGCACACCGGACGATACCGGTTATTACTGGCGTCGCGAGAAATAAGGCCGCCCCGGCGTCGGCGCGGAGACATGTACTACTACAAGCACAACAAGCCCTGACGCCTGCGGCGCTGTTAAGGTCTGAATCTTATAGCAGTTCAGGCCTGGTTCAAAAAAGGTCGATTTTGGGTAACAGTGACCAATCGTCCGTAATGTTGTTTTGTAACAGGCCCCCGCTGAAACGGGGGCCTGTTACAAAACAGCATCAGGAACGACTGTTACCCGAAATAGAATGTTTTTGAACCAAGCCGTAATTTTTGAAATTCTCACGCCTTTGTCACTTCGTCTTTCGCTGAATGCTGAACGCTGATTGCTGATCGCTTCTTCTCGCAACACTTGACTTTTGCGCGCTGTCGGCGATGCTGTAGGGTCCCGGTATTGAGATATGAGCGATAAATTTTACATAACGACGCCGATTTACTACGTCAACGATGCGCCCCACATCGGCCATGCTTATACGACGATCGCCGCCGACGTGCTGGCGCGGTACCACCGCGCCGAGGGGCGGGACGTGCATTTCCTCACCGGAACGGACGAGCACGGCATCAAGATCGTCAAGGCCGCCGCTGAAAAAGGCGTAACGCCGAAGGAGTTGGCCGACGAGGTCGTCGTGCATTTTCAGGACCTCTGGGTCGCGCTGAACATCTCCAACGACGATTTCATCCGCACCTCCCAGCCGCGGCACGAGGGGCGAGTCCAGGAACTTATCCGCCGCCTCGTCGAGCGCGACGAAATCTATCTCGGTAAATACGAAGGCTGGTACGACGAAGGTCAGGAAGAGTTCGTTACGGAGTTCACTGCCGCCGAGAACGATTACAAAAGCGCCATCGACGGTAAACCCCTGGTGCGGTACAGCGAGCCGAGTTGGTTCTTCCGCCTGGGTAAGTGGGTGCCGAAACTCATCGAGCACATCGAGGCCGACCCCGCGTTTGTCCAGCCCAGGTCGCGTCGGAACGAGGTGCTCAGCAAACTTCGCCAGGGCGTCGAGGATTTGAGCATCTCCCGCCGGAGCGAAAAACTCGGCGGTTGGGGTATCCCGATGCCGAACGACCCGGACCATTCGGTCTATGTCTGGGTCGATGCGCTGAGCAACTACATCACCGCACTCGGAATGCCGGAAATCGGCGACGAATTCAACGGGAAAGCCGAAGCGTACTGGCCCGCCGACGTGCACCTTATCGGAAAGGACATACTCTGGTTCCACGCGGTCTATTGGCCTTGCCTGCTGATGGCGATGGATGTGCCGCTGCCGAAAACCGTCTTCGCCCACGGATGGTGGACCTCCGAAGGAAAAAAGATGTCCAAGAGCCTGGGGAATTTCATCTCGTGCGAGGCGATTTCGGAACTCTGCGAGGAATACACGCGGGATGCGTTCCGATATTTCGTGCTGCGCGAGGTTCCGTTCGGGGCCGACGGTGATTTCTCCGCCGAAGCGTTCGCCAGACGTTACAATACGGAACTGGCCAACGACGCAGGCAACCTGCTCAGCCGGACGGTCAATATGATAGGGCGATATTTCGACGGCGATGTGCCCGAGCCGAAACAGCGAACCACCGAGGGCGTCGAAGCGAAGTTTCTCGCCGAGCCGATAAGGCGCCTTCAGGAAAAATCGTCAGAGATGATGTCCCGTTGCCGGTTCAGCGAGTACATCGGCGCGGTACTTGAACTGGCGTCGGCGACGAACCGCTATATCGACTCGACCGAGCCGTTCAAACTGGCCAAGGACCCGTCGCAGCGCGAGCGTCTGGGAACGATTCTCTACACCTGCGCCGAAGCCGTCAGGATAGCGCTGAGTTACCTCGAACCGTTCATGCCGGAGAAGGTCGCCGAGGGCCTGGCGCAACTGGGCGTCTCCGGCGGCGAATCGAGGTCGTTGAGCGAGAGAGGCTGCTTCGGCCTGATCGAACCGGGAACAAAAACGGTCAAATCCGTCCCCCTGTTCCCGCGAAAACTATTGAACGAATAAACGTCCGGGTGGCACGGTCAAACGGAACGAAGTGGAGTTTGGCCGTGGAATGTTCAGTTATGCATACCACGGCCAATCTTCCGCTTTGCTCCAGATTGACCGTGCCACCCTGGTAGGAAAGATTTTAGACCGATGGACGAGAGACCTGAAAAGAAGTTTGAAGAAGTCATCCGCCGCGACGGGCGTTATCCGCGCGAGGCGTTTGCGTTTCTGCACGACGGCCTGGCGCGGGCGGTCAAGGATGTCTATGGCGGCGAGGTCGGGGATGAAGGTCCGCACCACGTTACGGGCCGGCAACTTTGCCGGGCGCTCCGCGACGAGGCGCTGGAACGGTGGGGTCTGCTTGCGCCGACCGTGCTGGGGCGGTGGAACGTCCGCGCGACAATCGACTTCGGCAACATGGTCTATCTGCTGACCGACCACGGACTGATGGGCAAAAGCGACACCGACAGCATTAACGACTTCCGCGACGTGTATGATTTCGCCAAGGCATTCGGGCCTGACGAAGTTTTCCATCGTAATAACTGACCGATGACCACCGGCAGAAAAAAATCCGACGCATCACAAAAGACCGATAAGGCGAATTATCCGGAGCCTGTCGATGTAATCGACGGCGTCCCTGGTCGCAGCGCAAAAGCCCGCACGTGGAAATACCTCGCCGTCGCAGCGGTCTTTCTGGCGTGGATCGGTTTTCTCATTCTCTGCGGGATTATCGGGAAATTATGAACCGAATCCCGGAACTCCTATTGAATTAAGTACGATGTCCCCGGAACTCAAGTTGTTATGCACTAAGAAGAAAGGAGAATATAAGATGAACACGCTAATTTGTGTATTGGCGGCTGTTGTTATGATGCTGACGGTTTCTGCGGCTTACGGTTATGGAACCTACAAAGAGGCATATGATGCCGGGAACCAGAAAGTCAAGGCCAAAGATTACGCAGGCGCCAAGGCGGATTTTATGGAGGCATTGAAACTTGCCGCTACGAATTCTCACAAGAAAGATGCAAAAATGATGCTGGAAAGAGTAACGCCTACCAATGAGGCGATCAGCGATGAAGAGGTCTTGAAACTGGTCAACCCCGCGTATCCGGGTTTGGAGGATTTCGCGGCCGCGATGAAGGCGAACGACCTGGCCGGGGCGCACAAACTTCTCGTCAGGCATTTCGCCACGCGGCAGAAGCCTTTCGTGCCGGCCTCGAGGTTTCCATTCACTGATGGCAACTCAGGGATGGGACTGAAGCATCATTTTTTTTTCGATAAGGAAGCACAAGAAGCTCGCGGACGACGAGTGGCTGAAGCATATATTCACTGAATTGAATTATAGCGCCGGCAAGACGGAAACATATGACCTGGGCACTGAGATCCGGTGGAATGAGAATCCCAGCACGTCCACGTACTGGCACCTGTATCTGAACCAGTT